>NZ_JAHGAH010000012.1:0-78718 GCF_030248475.1 Vibrio sp. D173a | reverse complement strand
AAATAACAAAGGGATGCATCGCGCATCCCTTTTTGTTTGCTTACGATCTAATGAGTTTTGTCATTCCGAGGAGCCTAAGCGACATCAGGAATCTACTAACCGCATGTGTCAAACCCAAAGTTAAGTAACGAAAAACCACTTACATCAAAACAAAGAACCTAATCGCACTTCCGATTATTCCCACTCAATTCCATCCAACCAACGGACTCGATTCACTTACCCTACCCACCGGATTTATAGTTACTGATACTTGTTCAAGGAGGAGCAATCGACATGACAACACCCATATCAGACATCGCCAGTGTGACTCACCATGGCGGAAAACATACTGTCACAGGCTCTTGTCATGAACTAAAACTGCCCCACGGCAGCATCTTGAACGATTGCGGACTCTTTCAAGGCAAAGACATCCATTTTGGCAACCGCAGGGCATCACTGGATATTGAGTTTCCGGTTAAACACATCAAAGCATTAGTCCTGACTCACGCTCATATCGACCATATCGGACGCCTACCTTGGTTACTGGCTGCTGGATTCAAAGGCCCAATTTACTGCACCAAAGCAACAGCCGAACTGGCACCGCTCATGTTAGAAGACGGACTAAAACTGCAACTGGGTTTGAACTACCATCAACGTCAACAAGTCCTCAACGTCATTAAAAAACAGATAAGACCCCATGACTACCAACAATGGCTGCCACTTGGCAAACAATGTTACCTACGCTTTCAGCCTGCGGGGCACATTCTTGGTTCTGCTTACGTAGAATTCAAACTCCCCAATCATGAAATCATCGTGTTTTCCGGCGATCTAGGCCCGTCCAATACCCCTCTCTTACCCGATCCAAAGCCGCCAAAGCGTACCGACTATTTGTTCATCGAGTCCACATACGGCAACAAAGAGCATGAAGACATTGCAACTCGAACTGAGCGCTTGAACGCCATTATCGATCACGCACTGCAAGACGGTGGTGTAATTCTGATCCCAGCTTTCAGCGTAGGACGTACACAGGAACTGTTATTCGATATTGAACAGCTGATTCACCAACGCGACTTGTCGTCTTCTTTGCCAATTATCCTAGACTCACCACTTGCGAAAAGAGTCACGAAGACCTACCGCCGTTTCAAAAAACTATGGGGAAAAGAAGCAAAGCAAAAGCTCAACAATCATCGTCATCCCCTCGCCTTTGAACAATGCATTACTGTGGAAAGCCATCGAGAACATCAAGCATTAGTGAATCGACTAGCCTCCACCGATGAGCCTGCAATTGTCGTCGCGGCATCCGGTATGTGCGAAGGAGGAAGAATCGTCAATTACTTAAAAGCACTCTTACCAGACGAAAGAAATGATGTGTTGTTTGCGGGCTATCAAGCACAAGGAACCTTGGGTCGAGAAATCCAATCAGGTAGCCACACGGTGGATATCGATAATCAACCAATCGAAGCCAACGCACAGATCCATACCATCTCTGGATATTCTGCGCATGCAGACCAAAGCGATTTATTGGAGTTTGTTACTGGGATTCCAGCACAACCAAAAGCCGTGCATTTGATCCACGGTGAAAAGCACGCCAAACAAGCATTCGCACACCTGCTAGCCACAAGCGACATTCCCGTTGTTTTATAAGCACCCACCAGCAAACCAATAGGAGGAATCATGTTATTGATAACCAATCGTCTGTTAGACCCTACTCACCACCGCTTCGCTCAGACTAATCAACTGAGTCAATCCTTGCTGTATTGTAAGCATCACAATGGCCAAACCCATGAAATTGGCAGCGACACTTGGATGGAAGAATTATTGAGCTCGAATGCTCAGCGAGTACTGCTGTATGTCCATGGTTTTAGTAATCAACCAGAGGAGCATGTGATTCAAAACACTTTAAAAATGCAAACCATGCTCGAGAACAGTCAACCAAGTTGCATCGTTATCCCCATCATTTGGCCATGTGATAACGATTTTGGCATCATTAAGGATTATTGGGATGATCAGCTGAGCGCAGAGTTATCCGGTTATGTTTTTGCCAGAGCCTTAGGCAAATTAATCAATTGGCAGCAAAAGCACTCGCCTTGCTATCGTAAGATCTCGGTTTTGGCTCACTCTATGGGTAATCGAGTCCTGTTAAAAAGCTTAAGCGCGTTTGCCGAGGAGTTTGGCCACCAAGGTGTTCCACTGATTTTTGACGAGATATTTTTAATGGCGGCAGACATTGCCAATAATGCGTTGGAAGAAGATCAAGAAGGGCGTTGGATTATGGAAGCGGCCAATCAGGTGGTGTGTTTTTATGCCAAGGATGACTTTGCTATGCCGGCCAGTAAAGTGATGAACATCCCGCAACGCTCTTACACTCGTCGCCTTGGCCAAACCGGGCCAAAACACCCTATAGCACGAATAGAGCTCATCGATTGCTCCAGCTTTAATCAAAAACTGGATAACCCAAAAGGCCACACCTATTTCCTTGATGAAGCTAGCCCAGCTTGGCAGAGAGTGGTTGGAAAGGTTGACGTCTCTAGGGTCTAGGGTCTAGGGTCTAGGGTCTAGGGTCTAGGGTCTAGGGTCACGATGTGGTGATTGGGTTTGGGTGTCAAAGAATTGGGGATCAAGGCTTTCGGGTAAAGCCTTGATCAATACTAGACCTAGTCGCTACCAAATAAATCACGCGTGTAAACTTTATCAGCAACGTCTGCCAACTCTTCAACCATACGGTTAGAGACGATCACATCTGCCGTTTGCTTAAACTCATTAAGGTCTTCAATCACGCGCGAGTTAAAGAAATCTTCTTCTTTGAGTACTGGTTCGTAAACTACGACCTCAACACCTTTCGCCTTGATACGCTTCATGATGCCTTGAATAGAGGAAGCACGGAAGTTGTCCGACCCCGCTTTCATGATTAAACGATAAATACCGACAACTTTTGGTTCGCGCTTAAGAATAGCTTCAGCCACAAAATCTTTACGAGTTCGGTTAGCATCAACAATCGCACCAATGATGTTGTTTGGTACATCTTGGTAATTGGCTAAAAGCTGTTTAGTATCTTTTGGTAAGCAGTAACCACCGTAGCCAAATGATGGGTTGTTGTAATGATTACCGATACGAGGATCTAAACCAACACCTTCAATGATCTGACGAGCATCTAAACCGTGAGCTTCTGCGTAAGAATCTAGCTCATTAAAGTATGCTACACGCATAGCAAGGTAGGTGTTTGAAAATAGTTTTACTGCTTCAGCTTCTGTCGAGTCAGTAAAGAGCACTTGAATATCGTCTTTTACTGCTCCTTCCACTAGCAAGCTAGCAAATACTTCCGCACGTTCACTGCGTTCACCAACGATGATACGTGACGGATGAAGGTTATCGTATAGCGCCTTGCCTTCACGAAGAAACTCTGGTGAGAAGATGACATTCTCACACCCCAATTCTTCTTTGATGCGAGCCGTGTAACCCACAGGGACAGTAGACTTAATCACCATTACTGCATTAGGATTGATAGACATAACATCTTTAATCACCGCTTCAACAGAAGAAGTATTGAAGTAATGCGTGACTGAGTCATAATCCGTTGGTGTTGCGATCACAACGTACTCTGCACCTTTATAAGCTTTCTGCTTATCGGTTGTTGCGATGAAGTTAAGTTCCCTGTTTTCAAGGAAATGCTCAATCTCAGCATCAACAATTGGAGATTGTTTTTTGTTAAGCAATTCAACCTTTTCAGGAACGATATCTAGTGCAACCACTTCGTGGTTTTGAGCTAACAACATCGCGTTGGAAAGCCCAACATAACCGGTACCAGCAACAGCAATTTTCATGAACAAACCCTAAAACCTCATTTTCTTTAGGATATCAAGAATATTACGTCATCGCACGTGGCATTTATTCAAACTACCTTATTTGACACAACAACTTATATTTTTTATTGAGTAGTAACTTTTTCATGCCATCAACTTGAGCTAAAATTAAACGATTATATGTAAAATCACATTTGGCTATTTTATGTTCCTTGAACTCAGTTTTATCTTTTTCTCTTCTTTTGCAACGCTCTTCTTAATGCGAAAAGTCGCAAAACGAATCGGTTTGGTCGACAAACCCAACGCTCGTAAATTACATAACGGAGCAGTCCCTTTAGTTGGAGGCCTCTCGATTTGTTTAGTTCTCGCGCAATATCTAACCTTCAATCCAAATACTATAGAACACAGTTGGCTATACCTAATGTGCATCTGCACACTTACAATGGTCGGAGCAATCGATGACAAAACTGACCTTAGCTTTAAAGTTCGCTTGGGTATTCAAGCAATGTTGTCTATTGTTATGATGAAAGTTGCGGGGCTTGAGCTTAATAATCTCGGAGATATGTTTGGGATTGGAGAAGTGTCTTTAGGTTGGGCTGGCAGTTTAATTACCATAGTCGCAGTAATCGGTGCTATTAATGCCTTTAACATGGTCGATGGTATCGACGGGTTGCTAGGCGGTCTTTCTATTGTAACATTCGGTGCACTAGCATTTTTATTGCAAGTAGATAGTCAACATGGCCTAGCTTATTTATGTGTGATCATAATTGTAGCTATGCTTCCTTATATCTTTATGAATCTTGGAATATTAGGGAGAGAGCGAAAAGTATTTATGGGGGATGCCGGGAGTATGATGATTGGCTTCACTGTAATCTGGTTGCTACTAGGCGTTAGTCAAACAGGAAATTCCGAGCCATTAATGCGCCCAGTCACTGCTCTTTGGCTGATTGCTGTACCCTTGATGGATATGGCAGCAATAATGATTCGCCGCATTCGTAGAGGCGATTCTCCATTCAAACCTGATCGTGAACATCTTCATCACATATTTCAACGCCTGGGACTTGGACCGAAACAAACTCTTGTAGCGATATGTTTTATTGCAAGTCTCTATGCTGGTTTCGGCATTTATGGTGAGACTACGAATATTTCAGAAGTAACGATGTTCGTCTTATTCATTTCGTGCTTTGTAATTTACTCAATCATCTTGGCGTACATTTGGAAAATTACTAGCTATATCAGAAGTTGGGTAAAGGCGAGAAAAGCGGTAAAAGCTTAAAACAATGTCCAGAAGGAGCCCCCTTCTGGACTTTTTTATTTTTTCAAAACTCCTATAACTCTCTCATCTTCGACAACGATGAGAGACGTTATCTTTTTATTTTCCATCACTTCATAGGCACTTTGAGTACTCGCAGAGCCAGAAATTTTAGCGGGATTTAAGGTTAGAATATCTCGAGCCTTTAAATCAAAAACTTGCTTACCGTTAGCATTCATTGCTTTTCGAACGTCGCCATCCGTAATGATAGCTAAACCCTGCTCAACTTCAACTAACACCAACCCTAACTTTCCATCAGAAATTGCGTGCACAACAGAAGTAAAGTCAGCACTTTCTTTGACTAATGGAAACTCGGAGACCATTTCATCGCTAACTTTGGATAAAAGGCGCCTTCCTAAACTCCCTCCAGGATGAAATCGGGCAAAGTTTTCTGGAAGAAATTCTCTAGATTCCATTAACGCGACAGTCAATGCATCTCCCATAACCAACGTAGCAGTGGTTGAGGACGTTGGAGCTAATTGATGCGGGCAAGCTTCTTTAGGAACGGCTATATCCAAATGACAATGTGCGTTTTTTGCTAATGTTGATCCACTTTTTCCGGTAAGCGCTATAACATAGTTCCCATTATCTCTTAGAAATGGAAGTAGCTTTAGCACCTCATCCGTTTCACCTGAGTTAGATATTGCAATAAAGACATCTTCAGGTTTGACCATCCCTAAATCACCGTGAAAAGCTTCACCTGGATGCATAAAGAAACTAGGCGTACCTGTGCTTGCAAAAGATGCAGCAATTTTTTTTCCAACAATACCAGATTTACCCATACCACAAATAATAGTACGACCACGAGTAGTGAGAATAGCATTTACCGCCTGAGTAAAACTACTATCGATGTGAGCCCCCATATAAATAAGCCCATCTACTTCTGTCTGAATTACGTCCTTAGCAATTTTTATGATGTCCATTAAGCCTTTTCCATTCTATTTTTGATAGTTAAATAGTCATCCCAAGTGTCTACTCCATGAGCAAGCTCTCCCTCAAAATAACAAGCACCAACTGCCATGCCATTTGAAAGAGCTCTTAACTGCTCGAGCTTCTCATAAGCCTCTAGAGGCGATTCTTCGAATGAACAAAATGCGTCTAGAGCACCCACCGTATAAGCATAAATTCCGACATGACGAAAAGCTAACGAAAGATCCGAAGGAAGTTCCCTATTGTATGGGGAGTTTGAGCGAGTAAAATAAAGAGCTCGATGATTTAATCCCATGACGGCTTTGACAACATTGGGGTTATTGAAGTCATCACTATGGACAATAGGCACAACAGCTGTTGTTATTTCGAATTCTGTATGTTTACGTGTGAATAGCGATAGTTGACGAATCAACTCAGGGTCAACTAGTGGCTCATCGCCTTGAATATTGATGACAATATCTTGCTTGTTCCAACCTTGTGAGGTCGCTACCTCAAAAATTCGATCAGTTCCACTGTCATGCTCACACGACGTCATTACGACTGGGATGTTCAAATCTGAGGCTTTCTCAAATATTCGAGTATCATCGGTCGCTAACATGATATCTCGAGAGTCGAAACCAGCTTCAAGGCAGCGCTGAAAGACGTGCCAAAATATTGGCTTTTCATTTATTTCGAGTAATGGCTTACCAATAAGTCTAGACGAGCCATACCGAGCAGGAATAACTATTTTAACTGTATTCAAAATATGCTCTTTTATCATATACGAATAATGGATTTACTAGAAATGAGATTATTAGAACCTTGTTTCAATTTTAGGGCGCTTGTTCACAACCTCATCGATTTCTAAAAGTGTTTCTAACAACTCTTCCATGTGCTTTAGTGCAAGCATATTCGGGCCATCGCATAAGGCACGATCTGGATCTGGATGAGTTTCCATAAACAAGCCGTCAATACCAACAGCTACAGCTGCTCGAGCAATAGCTGGAACGTGAAAACGGTTCCCTCCAGTTGAGCCGTTGAGTGTGCCAGGCATCTGAACACTATGAGTAGCATCCATAACTACCTTGCACCCCGTCTCTTTCATTATAGTAAGACCCGGCATGTAGTTAATCAGCTGTCCAAAGCCAAAGCTCGTACCACGATCACATAACCAGATGTCATCGTTACCGACAGCACGGCATTTTTCGACTACGGGCGCCATATCCGATGGATGCATCCACTGTCCTTTTTTTACGTTCACAGGCTTACCAAAAGAGGCAACCCTTTGAATAAAGCTCGTTTGACGAACGAGGAAAGCCGGCGTTTGTAAAACATCGACGACTGATGCAACTTCGTCTAAAGGAGTATCCTCATGAACATCAGTCAGGACCTTCACTCCTAATTGATCCTTTGCTTTCTGAAGAATTTTTAGACCTTCATCAATGCCTGGACCTGTAAAGGCATTTACGGATGAACGATTCGCCTTAGTAAAAGATGATTTGGCGATATATTCAATACCAAGCTTGTCGGTAATCTCTTTTAAAGATTCAAAAGTATCTAAAACTAAACTTTCGGACTCGATAACACATGGACCTGCGATTAAAAACATATTAATTAACCTTTCTCAAACTAATCCTATAAAAAGAGTAAATTACAATTGATATTATAATTGGGATCATCAAATTTGTGATTCCAGACCTTGGAAGCATTGGGGTGACAAACATAACAGTAACCCAAAGGTATTTTATATATTTTGATTTCTTTTTCTTATACTCAACTAAGAAAGCACCTAAACCCAAAACAAGAGAAAACAGCAAACTTCCATAATATCCAAATATAATATAAGACTCAGATAATATACTTGATCCTAATCCCCCACCATTTTTATATGCAGCTGGATTTGCCATATAACTTATAAATTGCCCAATACTTCTTTCATGAAAGAGAATATCATCCCCAAAAATAGTGTAGATTGTATTCGTGAATGGTATAAAGCTTTTTATTGCGAGCCTAGTAGGCACTTCGGAGACTTCAAATATAGAAAATGACATAACCCCGAGAGTTGTCCCTTGAGAGTAAAGTAATGTTGATATAAGAGATACAACCCCTAAAGAATCATCTGCTTCTGAGTTGCCTCTCAAAGAAAAACTCATAAAAAGGTTTAGAGCAAAGAAAAGAATCATGCTGAAAAAAAGTGCTCTCGTAACGGAAATGTCTTGAACCTTTCTTGATGAAATTAAAATGATAATAAGTTTAGAGAAAAAAGCACCTCTCTGTCCAACAAAAAGATCTAATATTGCTATTATAAAAAGAATTTTTAAAAAAGGAACTTGTTCCTCACTTGCAATTAAGTATGCAACAGAAAACATAAATAAGGTTGTAAATATTGTTTTTAATAATGAGGCATAAAAACTTTCGTCTCCTCGTGTATAAAGGGCCAAATATCCACCTTTTATTACAGTAAGGATGTCGCCACCTCTAATACAAAATAGGACAATAAGACTAACAAAAAGTGCATGTTTTGCGATCGTAATCTTTGAAAAGTTAGGCTTAGCGAACTTTAATTGAGGCGTTTTTTCATGTAACTTGAAAAACAGGCTAAAAACAAGGGAACCAAATACAAAACAGAAAAACCATAGGCAAACAAAAAAATACAGAAAATCGGCCTTATCAAGATTAATAGAATAGTTTACCATCCGACTTTGATAAAATAACTCCGCATAATTAGATGGACAAAGTGCGCCGTTAAAAGAAGATACAAGACACCCTCCAAATCGCCCGCCAACAAATAACAAAAAGAACACAGAAAATACAATAGGAATACTTAAAACACTATACCCTGCAAACTTTAATGAAAAAAGCCCAGAAATTATAAGCAATACAAATATAATACTTAGTGAAAATGAGGTATTGTGAGAAAGAAATAAGCTAAAAGTCAGAAACAATGAAGAAAGAAAGAAAAATATGATTGACAATAATGGTACTTTCTCAACTTTCATCACTCAACCTATTCCATAAAAAAATTAAACTTAACAATAACATTGGTATAAACATTATTATCTGAAATGAAAATAACGGAATTTTAAAGTAGATACAAATACATATTCCTACTGATACAACGATGCTGTTGTAGAATACAAAAAGCGTAAACGGCTCTTCATGAAAAGCCCTTACAGTATTATGAATAAGAGACTTCAAAAGAACAAGAAAGAAAAATAAATATAGAGAGATAAGATCAGGCCCAAGTAATAGTTTATCGAAAATCCCGAATGTTGGATATATATATCTAAAAAGTAAAACTGAAACTATAATAGAAAAAAATATAGATATGGAGAAGAAAAAGCTAGATTTAACTTCCTTTACTAATTGGGCTTTGTCACTTTTACCAATAAGATAAGAAAACCTTGATAGATTGGTTTGAGTAAAAGCAAAGGATATGTCATAAATTGCTTTAACTAATGCAAACGAGAAAATTACTGATGATGTAAACTCAACGTCACTAGAATATATGTTTGTAACTAAAGCTGTAGAATTCCAGAAAAAATAACCAAATGTCCATGTAATCATAGTTCGATATAAAAGTGTTTTTTTCTCAGAAAAAAACTCTACGAATTGTATTTTTGAAAAATTCTCTCGAACCTCTAACATTTCTTGAACTTGTTTACGATTGTAGTAAAAGTAAACAATAGAAATTGTCATTTGCGATGCAGCTATAGCTAAAAGACTAAAACCTAGATAAATCATCAATACATTAATAAATGTAGATAAGACATTTGAAGCTAAAAGAGACTTTCTGTATAGGACTTGATTTTGATTACCATCAGTATACGCGTCGATACTTAATAATGAAACTCTAAGTGCAGAGAATAAACAGCAAAGTACTATCAAAAATAGATCTATATTGGCTACATCATTAACATATAGTTTAAAGTATAAGACTGAAAAAAAAGAAGACATTAGGAATAATAAACAGGAGGATATAGCAAACCATACAATAGAAAATGATACAATACTACCGACATTTAGCTTTCCTAAAGCGTATTCACGCTTTACAACATTTGTAATCCCACCTTCAAATATTGTCCTTAAGTTTAAAAAGCTCAAACACAAAAAATATATTACAACTTGCTGGCTCTCAAATTTACTTGATATTATAAAAAGTATCAACGGTGCTGCAAGCATTTTAATCGCAACTCCAGACATATTGAGAATCGAAGCCCATAGATTCATCTTATCATTCTCACAAGTTTGATCGCAAGTCTAGCGTTGATCTTATAAAGCAATATAATAGCTTTATACTTATTATTTAACTTACTACCTATTAACTCTCGAAGATCTATTGCCTCAGAAACAAATTTCAAATGTTCATTTTTATATCCTCCAAGTGAGGAAAATCTAAATATAGTATCAAGAATACACTTTCTAAAAAACAAGTAGTCCAAGACATTTTTAGAATATTCTCGATGGGAATTTTTTAATCTAGCCTGTTTCAGCCCATCAAATATATCCAAATACTTATCTTCAAATGTAACACTTTTGGTAATAGAGCCTTGTCGTTGAAGGTAGTAATAATAAGAACTTTCCGAAGCAACAACTTTATCCGAACATAATACTAAGCTGGCGGTAGTTGGAGTATCTTCAAAATATAAACCTTCAGGATAACGAATGTCATTATTTATAAAGAGACTCGTTTTATAAAGCTTATCCCATGAGGCTACTCTTATATTGTTTAATAGCTCCATATATGATTCTAATGAAGAAAGTTCATATATTCCTTTTTTTATTTTTTTTTCTTTGAGCTCTCCGCCCGGATAAGCCAAAAACATACCACAAGTCGCTATATCAGCTTCAGATTCCTCTAATGCCAAACTCATATCAAGATACATGTTAGGATGAACCCAGTCATCTGAATCTACAAAAGCTACATATTTAGACCTAACTTTTTCTAAACCGAAGTTTCTGGCGGAACTCAAACCACCGTTATTTTTATAGTAATATTCAAACCTATTATCTTTCGCCACATACCTCTTAGCAATAGCACTACTGTTATCTGTTGAACCATCATCTATTAAGAGAACTCTAATTGAATTCAAACTCTGACAAGATAGGCTAACTAAGCACTTCTCTAAATAATCCTCGACATTATATATAGGTACAACGATTGTAACCAATTGATGAACTGTATTCATGTAATAAACCTACTAAATATTCATTCTTATTTGTTATAACGGATTAAACGACTAGGATTACCGACAATAACGGAGTAGTCTTCATAAACCCCTTTAACAACAGAGTTTGCTCCGACAATACAACCCTTACCAAGTTTAGTGCCAGGTAGAATTACAACACCATACCCGAGAAAACATTCATCTCCGATCACAGTGGTCTGCTCCTTTAATTCACTGGTACCAAATATATGATCACAGTTCGATATAAAAACGTTTGCGGAGATAAGGCATGACTTCCCAATCACTAATCTCTCTTTTGAAGATACAATATGGAAGTTTTGTCCTATTGATGAGCCCTCTTTTATATAAATCTCTCCGGATTTATGAGCTTCGATTCTAGACTGAGGAAAAATCCTTACTTTATTTTCGATTGTTATTGACCGGTAACCCTTAATAAACAATGGTTTACCGATAAGACAATTATTTCCTACATGACCAAATAAAAACTTATAACACAAAGCTCGAAGGAACCAAAACACCTTATTCCAAGAAATCATTAATCCTATCCCCAATTTTTGAAAATCGACTAGGTTCTAGATCACGAAAGTGGCCTAATATAAAATGTTGTTTAAATAAGAAATTAATTCGCTTCTGAACTAACAATTTATCTTTGGGGTTTTTTATTGCTAGATTTAAGATCTCAGCGAAGTCACCACCATCATACTTGTATACAAATTCTTCATTATCATAGTATGAGTCACCTAACACCACTAACCCTTTTCCTAAGTATAGCGATTCTAGACCCACTGTAGAATTATTAACTATAACTAATTCACTTTGATTTATTGAACTATTTAAATCATTACTAGAATCTACATTTATACTATGCATTCTTGTATATTCATACAACCTCTCTTCGTACATGCCAACATACAAAGGGTGCTCTCTTACAACTAACTCAAAGCCATCCGGTAATGATTCATATACTAACTTAACTATAGAGTAATGGTCTTTGAAGTAGGGGCTGTGCAATATCATATTAGCATCTTCTGGGACTTGAAGAATTAGTAAAATGTATTTTCCCTTCGTTTTCCCCCGCAAGTCAGATATACTTCGACTAGCATTAGGAAGTTTATACTTCGAATTTTCAGTATAAATTAAACACAAGATCATATCTGAGAGAATATCAAATATTCGATACTTCTTGTATCCCATCCACTTCTCAGGTTTCGTTTTTTTTGCTTCGTCAAATGAAGATGAGTCCTCACTTATATTTGATATTTTTCTAAACGAACAATTAGCATTAACACCTTCTTCATCGAGAATCGTTGTATTAAGTGGCCCTTGTTCAAAATAGATAACTTTTGTTGCTTTCTTTTTTGCAATATAAGATAAACATGTTGAAGCTAATCGACTGTCACCGCTCAAAATTATTAAATCTGGCTCAAAATCATCAAGGAGATGAGAGTAATAGTATAGATACTTTAAAGCTCTAAATTTTATCTTCTCGGTATTACCATGATAAGCCAGCAAAGCATCTAGTTCGCTAGCATTTATTGAAAACCCATTTTTCTTCTTGTTTTTTTTGCTAACTACATATGGTAAAAACTTCGCTTGTATACCATGAATTATCGAGTATAAAAAAGCACTTGGGTATATGCATAAATTTAACCAATCAACGTCATGTTTAACTCCTTTCAAGGATAACTGAAAGAATCTAGAAAAGTCAGCATAAAAACTCACTGTTAGTATTTTTTTCATTTCAAAACCCGTTTAATCCAATTATCGATTCGATATTGAGTAAATATGGAATGTTTAGTATTTTTATTTTTAAGGAACGAGTCTAATTGATTAAAATTTATATTGTTTCGTTCTAAGATATATACTCTCGACTCATCATAGAATTGATACTCTTTGATGTTTTCATTAGTCGTTATGAGTTTTTTTCCTGCACCTAGAACCTCAAACGTGCGCATAGTTAATCCACTTTGCTTGGGATGATTAATATCTAACACACTGTGAGATCTGTTAAATACATTTGAAACATCAGACGCATTTATCTTTTTGTGTTTAACAAACCCGCTTTCAAAATAAAATAATTTATACCGAGCTACTTTAATCAAAGTAAAGATTTTAGAAGGTGAAAACAAATAAAAATATCCATCGTCTACCTTTTGCTTTATTTGATTCAATATCATTAGTCGATCACTATGGATTGACCCAATAAAGCTAATATTTATATCCTCTATGTGATCAACTTCTTTTTCAAAGTTACGTCCATAAAATAGAGGTTCAAAACTTATCCGTTCGTTGTTTTCACAATCTTTCTTGTCAAAAGAGAGTACGTTATCAAACATAGGCAAGACATCAGTAAGCCCACTTTTATTATCTAGTGAATCCCACATGTACAAGGTAAACTTCGCATTTTTAAACCTTTTTTTTAGCAATAGTAGTGATTCATAATTAATGGCTTCTGCATTTATAAAAAACACATCCGTAATTTCTTCATCTTCCATGGATGTTGTTATTTTAGAGTAATAATTAAAAATTGTATTTTTAATTATTCTTTTTGCTTTTAGCCTCAATAAAACTTTAAAGACTGTGTTGTTTGAAGGCCTTTCATCATATGAAAAAACTTCTGCCCCTTGCTCCTCCATTTCTTCAGCAATCATTTCTCGATAATTATAAAACGACGGACAGAAAAAAAGAATTTTCTTACCACGCAGATTTTTCATTAGATAACGCTCTTATAAATTTATCTACCAATTTTTCTAAAGCAGTCGTGACCTGAATAGGTTCAAAATCAATATGTTTTTTCATTTCGGTAATGTCTGTGATTGGAAATTGTTCTTTGTCATTTCCAATATTATGCCAATTTACATTACAACCGGTTTTATTTTTTAAAATATCAGCTATTTCTTTAGCCGTGGTGTTCACTCCAGATGCTATATTAACTATTCTTGGTTTATCTTTTTTGCTATCTAAAATTTGTAATGTTGACTTGACTACATCACCAACATATACGTAGTCTTTTGCATAGTCCTCGGTTACATACATGTCAATATAACCATTGTTTATGGCGTTTCTAGTTATCGATGGTAAAAACAAAGGGCTATTGATAGCTAAACCAAAAACATTGCTAGGCCGAATAATAAAGCAATCTTTCTTACTTTTAATACAAATTTCTTCGGCTGTTAGTTTAGTTAAATTAAATAATCGCCTGCTGTCGTTACATATAATAGATACATCACTGTCTGGATTTGAACCAATGTTATTCATATAAATTCTAGTTGAAGATACATATACTAACTTATCAAAATGAGATCTTTGCAATATGTTACTTAAAAGAACAACATTAGCATTTAGAACATTATAAGGATCTTTTTCACAATCACCATAACCTGCACAATATATTATTGTACCTAATTCCTTATTGTATATATCTGGTTCTTCTCTTTTTGGGACAAAAACTTGTTCTCCTCTCATTTCTAACTGTTTGACAAACTCACTTCCGATAAAACCTTGACCACCAAAAACTGTAAACATATTTTCTAATCCCATCCTTCCACAATTAGACTTTTTATTTCATCTAGCTTTGGTTGCATTTGATCTTTTTCTGACAAGATAGGGGTCGCGACAGGCCAGTTAATATTCAGAGAAGGATCATTCCATAATATTCCTCCCTCATCAGTAGGATCATAATAACTCGAACATTTATATTGGAAGTCTGCTGTTTTACTGATAACACAAAAACCATGTGCGAAACCAGGTGGAATGTAAAACTGAAGTTTATTTTCACCACTTAATAAAACGGATTCATATTCTCCAAAAGTATCCGAGTTAGGTCTCAGATCAACAGCTACATCAAATACTTCACCATTAGTAACCGTTACTAATTTTCCTTGGGGCTTAGTTTTCTGAAAATGCAATCCTCTTAATACATTTTGCGATGATCTCGAACGATTATCCTGCACAAAAGTCTCTTCTATTCCAGCTTCATAATATCGCTCTGCTTGAAATGTCTCTAGAAAAAAACCGCGCTCGTCTCCATACACTTGAGGTTCTATAATTAGGCAGCCCTTTAGTTTTGTTTGTATAATTTTCATTACCGATTCACCTTTAAAGATTTGCGTAGAGTTTGGTTATTGATCAAGGACGCTAGATACTTACCATAACCATTTTTCATCAACGGTTCAGCAATCCTTATAATATCATCTTCAGACAACCAACCATTTGACCAAGCAATTTCCTCTAAACACGCAACTTTAAGCCCCTGTACATTCTCTATGGTTTCTACAAAAGAGGATGCTTCATGAAGACTTTCATGTGTTCCGGAATCTAACCATGCAAATCCACGACCAAGTAATTCTACATTTAGGGCCTGTTCCTCTAAATACATTTGATTGATAGAAGTTATTTCCAACTCACCGCGTTCTGATGGCTTGACCAGTTTTGCAAAATCAACAACTTTATTATCGTAGAAATATAATCCTGTAACTGCCCAATTAGATTTTGGCTCACTTGGTTTTTCTTCAATACTAAGTGCCTTATAATCTGCATCAAACTCAACAACACCAAAGCGTTCAGGGTCTTTTACATGATAACCAAAAACAGTTGCACCACTTTTTCTTATTGCAGCCTTTCTTAATGCTCTACCAAATGATTGACCATAAAATATATTGTCACCCAATACTAAACATACACTATCATCACCAATAAATTCCTCACCGATGATAAATGCTTGAGCCAATCCATCTGGGCTTGGTTGAATTGCATATTCTAGTTTAATACCAAAATCCGAACCATCACCTAAAAGTCGCTTAAAAGAAACATTATCTTCCGGTGTTGTAATAATCAATATTTCACGAATTCCAGCTAACATAAGAGTAGATATAGGGTAAAATATCATCGGCTTATCATAGATTGGGAGTAATTGTTTAGATACCCCTCGAGTTAAGGGATATAACCTAGTTCCTGACCCCCCAGCCAAAACAATTCCTTTCATTATTTTGTCTCCTCAAATGAAACGCCCAAACGTTCACCTTTATATGAACCATCGAGAACCCGCGAACACCAAACTTTATTATTTAGGTACCATTCGACAGTTTTTCGAATACCTGATTCAAAAGTTTCTTTCGGTTTCCAATTAAGCTCTGTTTCAATTTTGGTTGCATCTATAGCATAGCGGAGATCGTGCCCCGGTCTATCTTTGACGAATGTGATCAAATCTTGGTAATGAAGCACTCCACTTGGTTTGTTTGGGGCTAACTCCTCAAGCAATTCACAAATTGTTTTGACAACTTCAATATTAGTTTTCTCGTTATGTCCGCCTATATTATAAGTTTCACCAATCATCCCGTCCGTCGCTACTTTGTATAACGCTTGAGCATGATCTTCAACAAACAACCAATCCCTTACCTGCAATCCATCACCATAAATTGGTAAATTGCTTCCTTTCAATGCATTTAGAATAGTTAAGGGGATTAACTTTTCCGGAAAATGATATGGGCCATAGTTATTCGAACAATTTGTTACAATCGTAGGCAAAGAATAGGTACGAGCCCAAGCTCTAACCAAGTGATCACTAGATGCTTTTGATGCAGAATAGGGACTCGATGGGTCATATGAATGTTCTTCTGTAAAGAGAGTATTTGTTCCCGCAAGATCACCATATACTTCATCTGTGGATATATGATGAAACCGGAAATCCTTTTTATCTTCATCATTCAAGCTACTCCAATATTCTCTTGCTGCCTCAAGCAAAGTGTATGTACCGACAATATTAGTTTCGATAAATTTTGCAGGTCCATCAATAGAGCGATCTACATGAGATTCAGCAGCGAGGTGCATTACAATATTTGGTTTATATTCAAGGAAAATTCGATTTATTTCATTCCGTTCACAAATGTCAGCTCTCTCAAAATAGTATCTTTCACTTGATTCTATATCCTTCAAGGATTCTAAGTTTCCTGCATAAGTCAACTTATCTACATTAACAACACTATCTAAAGTGTTATTAATAATATATCTAATAACTGCAGAGCCAATAAATCCAGCACCACCTGTGACGAGAATTCTCATAAAATTACCTTAGTTTGAAAATTTGAATATATTTTTAAAGTCAGAATGATATAGAACTATCTAATCTCTCTTAATCAAATAGTTACGAACAAGAATAGCAGACACACTTAAAACACCACCTAATATCATCCCTAATAAAACGATAATCAAACGTTTTGGACTATCTTTGATTTCCGGTGAAATAGCTGGGTCTAGTATTTTGAATACAAACTCTTCCTGAACTTCGGCAAGCATTAAACTCTTTGTTTGCTCTTCTATCAACTTATAAAATGTACTTTGCATGTCAGCAACAGAAGTTTTTTGTAATTGGGTATTCAAGTAATCAAGGTTTTGAGATGTCTCAGAGATAGTTCTCTCTCGCATCACACGATTTATATCCTCAATTAACCAATTAACCCAATCCTTAGAAATATTAGGAGAGTAATATCTTACGGATACAGTGTAGAGGCCACTCTCTTTATCTTGAACAATTGTAAAAATATCTCTAATAAAAACTTCTGACGCTTCTTGCAAGCTTGGTTTTATCCCTCTTAGTCCTTTCGGGGCTCTTAACCATTTATTCTTCTTTACATCGTACAACTCATTATCAATAACTAATTCATTTTCCTTTTCACTCCACCCCTTTACTGCCATGACTGGAACTAGTAATTCATGTTCGCTAATGAATGATTCAATAAATTTTCTTGATTTCATCACATGAACAGCCAACTCCGTTTGAGATGTTTCACTACTCCCAAGGTTAACGCCTGCCAAAGCTGCTAATCCTCCTAACTGTCCCGCCATCTTAGATAGCCCTCCCCCATTGGAGCTCTCAGTTGGTGCTAATAGAGCATCAGCCTTGTAAATATTCGGTAAGCTCAATGCGTAAAGTACAGAGCCAATCGCAAACACAAATGTTGTCGCGATAATTATCCATTTTCCTTTCCACAGAGCTTTGAGCAGTTCACGCAAATCGATTTCATCATCCGCAGGTTGTTGTGCATGTGGTGGGTATGGTAGATAATTTGGATTAGGTTCTTTCTGTGGTTCCATTAGTATTTAATCCTAAGCTCTGAGGTTCGTTATACCGGACTCAGAGATTGGTGAAATTTGAGAGGTTATTCTCCGACTTTCAAAACACAACCGCGCTGTGACAAGGTTCCTAGTCTCGCTTCGGCTCGCTGGAATGACGGGCTACGGCTGAATAATGCCACTATTGCTGTTCAGAGTAGTATTTGCCGTTTTGATCAATAATGTTCATAAAATTGAGCTTATATAACTTCAATCGTTACATAAGCTCTTACTATTATTGTATTTCTAATCTTATTTTAAGCTGATTGTAATGACCTTGTTGTTCATTACTTCAACGCGTTGATCGCTACACCTGTTTGGTAAAGGATCTGTGTTGCAGCAGTCCAAGTACTTAGTGCATCACGGTAATCGGTATCAATTGGTACAACAATGGTATCACCCGCTTTTAACTCTTCATGATTGTTACCGAACCAGTAGCCTGATGTTGGTTTGTAAACCGAACCGTCTGCGCGCACAACAAAGATACGGTCTTCATCTGCTTGTTTTTTTGCACCGCCAGCTTTGTTCAAGTAATCATCCACATCTAGCTTATTATCCAGTAGATATGTAATCGGAACTTGAACTTCACCCATGATCGAAACCGTGTTGCGGAAGGTTGGGACAAATAGGAAGTCACCGTCTTCTAACATAAAGTCAGCTGAGCGTTCATCTTTCAAGATGCGACTAAGCTGTACAACCATACGACCAAGCGCTTTGCTCTTGCTTGCTTCTTCAACAAACTTCAATGTTTTATCTGGATCAGAAATCACCGAGCTCATATTGTTATCTGCACGGAAGGTCTTCTTCGCCGTTTCTGCACGCATATCTGCAGCGTATTGGTTTAGTAGCTTTTGCTCTTGTAGGCGAAGCGCTTCACGCGTAAAAATAGCACCTTGAGGATGAGCGAATTCCGTTAAACCACCAGCACGCTCGAGCAACTCGCCTAAGGTCTCACCTTGACGAACTGTGTACGTACCAGGGAAGCGAACCTCACCTTGTAGGGTTACAGTACTTTGCAGTTTGACATTTGGCTTCTCAAGAATATTCAAGCGATCGCGGCCAACAAGGATTGCATCATCTGCTGTGCTTCCTTGAATCGCTTTGCGTAAGTCAATGCGTTCCACATCAATAGAAGCGCGTTCGTCCTTGCTGCTAATCACAGTACGAGCCAACTCTGCATTAATAGTAAATGCATTGTACGTCAGCCCTCCCGCAGCTTCGATTAGAGTAGATACTGACATACGTGGCGTAAGTGGGTAGCGACCAGGGTGTTTGACCTCACCAAATACTTCAGCTATTTGCGGTGCTAAGCCCAAGCGAGATTGCTGCTGGAGCTGCAAAAGTACAGGAGCAAGTAAAGTTCGACGAGTGTTTTGCTTCAACGCATCAAAATCTTCTTTCGTGATTTCTTTGCCACGGAATATGATTTTCGGCTGTTCTGACTCTTCAATTGAAGATTGTCCCATAGACATATTGTCTGTCGCTGAGGATATTGCAACAGAAGAGCTCATCACTTCTTGCTCTTTTTGTTGATCCAGCTCGGCTTTAAATTGTGCTTGCTCAAGCGTCTTCGCTTTCGTAACTGTATCTTGATCCGCAAGGGTATCTAAATCTTCATTATTGAAACGGTTAAATACCAGTACTCGGTCACGCGAGTTTAGCTTTAGGTTATCTTTACTGCTTGGAGAAAGAATCGCGTTAGCAAGATTTACTTGATAAACCTCGATATCACGCTGTGGATTAATCTCACGCACAACAACAGCATAGTTAACATCTGCCGTGGAATTAAACGACGTATCTACTGATTGGAATAAGTCAGCAACGCGCAGACCGTTCTTCCATTCGATAAAGCCCGGATGACGAACATCACCTTCAATTTGTACGTAACGTGTCAGTTCTTCATTTTTCTTAAGCACATTAACCACATCACCATCTTTAACTTTGGTTTGTTGGTCATGTGATTGGCTAAAGTTCAGTGTTAATGCATCGCGAGCACCTTTAGCGGCATAACGCTTCACTTCGATTTGATCGCTATAAGCGTTCGCCGTAAAACCGCCGGCCATTTGAATAGCTTGCTTGTAGGTTTCACCTGATTTCACTTCATAGATTGCAGGGCGGTTTACCTCGCCATCAATAGCGATGGTATTGCCAACAGCACCAATAAAGACCACATCGCCAGGTAATAGTCGAACATCGTTGCGCGCGTCGCCTTTCAACAATAGGTCATACATATCAAGCTTGCGAATCACCTGACCATTGCGCTTTAACTGCACGTTACGCAATGCGCCGCTCTCACCAAAACCACCACTGTAGTAAATGGCTTGAGAAATGGTGGTTAGCGCGCTGACGGTGTAAGCACCCGGTTTGTAGGCATCCCCCATTACAAACACTTGCATGGTGCGCATCTCACCCAGTGAAATATCACTGCGAACACCAATCATTTGCTCTTTTACACGTTGGTTTAGTGAATCACGAACGTCAGAAAAGCTCATGCCAGCTACTTGAACTGGGCCCAGTGATGGGAAGTTGATGGTACCCGCGCGATTGACTCGTAAACGGTGTGTCGTGTTCTCTTTACCAAACAGCTGGATAACGATTTCGTCACCAGCTCCTACCGTGTAGTCGGCCGGAACAGGTACATCACTTACTGGGGCGAATGTCGTTGGTGAACCCGCAAATAGATCCAAGCCGAAGCGCTTAAGCTCTTCATCTTCTTTAATCACATCCGCTTGGTTCGTTTGATTGGCTTTACTCACCTCTGGGCGAGGATCAATCACTTGAGGGTTTTGATAGTTACTTGGCTGAGAAGAAGAGCCAGAAGGGAGAGAAATGCCGTACTTACTTGCTAGTGCTTGTTGTTGGTCAGCAGGTAGGCTCTGGAACATTTGCATTTGTTCCGGGGTTGGAGTTTGCGCATGACTGAATGGCGCAAAAACACTTGCCAATACACAGGCGGCAATCGAGAAATATCCTTTAAGCATGATAATTCGCTATTTAAATCGAGAGTTAAAAAATCCTAGTTACTAAAACTAGGCACTAGGTCTTTTAATTAAAATCGGTGCTGAAAGCCGAGTGTCAGGGCATTCAAACGAACTTGGTCTTCTGATGTACTGTCAACAAACTCGAAAACAACCGCATTGTGCTTATTTAAGGCGTAATGCATCCCTAAACCAAAGCTAAAACCTTGATCTTTGTTAGAACCAACGTTCTGTTGATCAATTTGGACACTAGAGTAACCCGCCAGCCCGTAAAGTGCGAAACGTTCAGAAACCGGCATGTTCAACTTAACAAAACCACTTGCTAAGCTGTCTACTGCAAGTCCGCTTTCACGCTGTACTGAGGTGCCGTAACGCGCTTCTAACGCGACATAATCGTTAAAGAAATAACCTGCTTGCGCTTGAAGAAGGAATGGATTGCCTTCGGTTACGGAAGAAGTAGAAGAGTGGTGGTATTCGGCATTAGAGTAGCTCACCAACGCACCTGCATAAAAATCTGCTGAGGCCGTAAATGAGCACAAGCCTAAGCTGATTGCACTCAACGCCCCTAGCCATGGTCGTTTGTTCATCACGTAAGTGTTCCTTGGGTATTGACTGACCGCTGCACATGAATGACGCACGCAGTGAATGTCTGTTAACTCTTTAGTCTGTTTGCTTGTGCGTTTTCACGCTACCGCCCTGCGGCATTACGCGTTAGCCACTGTTCGCTGATTACCGAGTTGCTCGGCTTATTGATATAAGTGCTTTTTTTCAAGCGTCGCTTTTGTGACAAGAAAATCAAAAAATCATACTTGATAAGCGCAGCATAAAAGCTGGCAAATTATGCATGGATTAGCGCAAAACGGCAAGGGGGCTCACTCTAAGGTTTGAGAAGGGGCATTCTTGTTTTTGAGAAGGGGCATTCTTGTTTTTGAGAGCAATAGCACTCTAAGCATCATTTGCCTAAGTGTAACAAAGCATGACGTTGCACTTATCCCGAACGTCAATTCGCTACTTACTTCGATATTGATCGGTTAGTGTTAGTTATGGCCGAGTTATCCTTCATTACACCAGTAAGCCCTAGTTAAAATCACTAAAACCGCCTGCAAATAAATTGTCTTTTCAATGAGACGCATTCTTTAGAACTTGGTAAAATTCCATAGGAAACTATTTACATGCTGATTGTTTTTTAACTAAAATGACAGATGGTATGTTCTAAACAGACCAAACATCGATGTTTTAAAATCTGAAATACAAGGATTAATAATGAAGAACACAGCTCTAGCTATTCTTATGGCTCTAAGCGCATCAACTGCATTTGCAGCGACTGAAGCTGGTACTACTGGTACGGCAGCAGCATCTGCAACTGGCACAACTGCAGTAGCAGTAGGTGCAGCAGCAGCAGTAACTGTAGTAGCAGTTGCAGCGTCAGACAGCGATTCAACTTCAACGTCTACTTCTACTTCTACTTCTACTTCTACTTCTACGAACTAATTCGTTTAAGCTGAACTAGATAAATCGCCCTGAACTGTTTCAGGGCGATTTTATTTGTACGAGGGAATAATGAATACCTTTCTATCGCAAAAATGGATGCGCTTACTTGTTGTTTTACCTGTATTAAGCCTCACTTTTGGGTGTACTCAGAAATTCAATGATGTCTCGGCGACCGTTCAAGAAGCTTATGGCAACTACATCGATGTTGAACTTACACCAGAAGAAATTGAAGCCGTTCCTTATGCCAGCGCTTATCTAAAAATCGGCAGCCAAAAGCAAGTCTTTGTTGTTCTCGCCTTTGCAGAGCCAAACCCACTAACGGGACAAACCCAACTCAAATGGGTCAGTGCCGATAAAGCGATGGTGGTAACAGAGAATGGCCATATTGTTAAAACCATTGGATTGCAAACCACTAACCTAGCCGGTGTCTACGGTGACGTGCCTGCTTACTCAAAATCATCTGTTCAATATGCGCTGTCTTACGATTGGTCTGAGCGATACCGTTACGGCTTTCAAGCTCAGGTAGAGCGATCACGTCAAGGCAAAGAGACGATAACCACTCCTATTTCATCGACAGCAACCGACGTTTATACTGAGCTCGTCACTTTTCCAAGCTTAGAAGAAAGCGTAGAGAACACCTATTGGGTAGACAGTAATGGACAAGTGGTGAAAACACGTCAGCACTTGGGACCAAACATGGTGCCAGTTGAATTGACGATTTTGAAAGGGTACAGCAAATCATGAACAAGCGACTGCTATCTTTATTAAGCCTAAGTTTAACGGCAACGATTCTGGCGACACCTACTACCGTTAAAGCTCAAAATCAAACCCCATCACCGCTCAATATAGAACTTATTGGAACAGGCAAAGCATTGCAGTTCCCACAAGCGGCACGCTTAGAGAGCGTGCTTAAACATGCACAAGAACAACAAGTCGCCCTGCAATACCCTTTAGCTGTGACTCTATTTGATAATTCCGAAACAGCAGTGCAAGAGAGTACTGCCTTAAAGAATTCGGTGTTGAACCAAATGATTCAACATAATTTAGTGGCACACCCGTTTTACAAGTTTATCCAACAAAGCCAATTTGCACCTCGCGTGCTGTCGGCCATTGATGTTGATCGCATCCGCTTAGATAAATTTGATAACCCTCTTTTAAAAGGTCAACTTGCATTAAGTGCGCCAAAACGTGAAGAGAAAGTGTTGTATGTGGGTAACTTGGAAAAAGTCTACGCAGTAGAAAACCAAGCAGGTATCGCTCTGCATGAACAGATCAATCATCTACGTTCAAGTGATATTGGTGAGCTCGCCTATCCGCCAATCCTAATTTACCCGGATGGCAAGGTTATTCATCCTCACCATGGCAGTTGGTTAACCACTCAATATTACTTGCCACCACTTACCATGGTATACATCCCATTTGATGAATTCGAAACATCACAAATGGATAAAGACATTGTCGCTCTGCTTGCACAACGTGAGCCAACCTCATCGAAGAACTAAACATGAACCTGATCAGAACCAGTTTATCCCTTTCTTTAATGGGTCCAGCGTTGGTGTGTGCTCAAGATATGCCTTTTGAAGCACCACCATTGCAACCATCACAAATGGACTTTGGTGGTGTCGGCTTAATGCAGATGCCAACTGGCCGTATGGCGCCTGAAGGTGAGTTTAACTTTGCTGTTACTGGCAGCGACGAGTACCTATTTTACAATGTGACTCTGCAAGTGATGCCTTGGCTAGAAACGACGATTCGTTACACCATGGTGAACGATCTTTTCTATAGTGACGACCCAAGCTTCTCTGGTGATACCAAATACACCGACAAAGGCATCGATTTTAAAGTTCGCTTACTAGAAGAGTCTGAGTACTTACCAGAGCTTTCTGTTGGTATTCGTGACTTTGCGGGTACTGGCCTGTTTGATGGTGAGTTTGTTGCCGCAACAAAACGTTACTCCAACCCAAACCTCGGTACCTTTGATTTTACGTTAGGTATGGGCTGGGGCTACTTAGGCACGCGCGACAACATCAGTAACCCTGCTTGTAAATTGTCAGACAGTTTCTGTGAACGACCTTCCGACTTTAAAGGCAATGGCGGTAGCGTAGACTTTGAACGCTGGTTCAAAGGACCGGCAGCTCTATTTGGTGGTGTGGAATATCAAACACTACATGCCCCACTGCGCTTCAAGCTTGAATACGACAGTAATGATTACAGCGAAGATTTTCCTGTGGTACGTGGTGGTGTAGACATGACACCTCATACGCCTTGGAACTTTGGTGTTCTGTATCGTTTAGGACACATGGCAGATTTGCGCTTGAGCTACGAGCGCGGCGATACGTTAGTTGCAGGCGTAAGCCTTTACACAAACTTCAATGAAATGCCGTCTTTCTGGCGTGATACACCAACACCAGAAGTTGAAGACAAGCAACCAGAGCAACTGTCTGATGTAGATTGGGAACGTGTTACTGAGGAGCTGGATAAAATTGCTGGCTACCAAAATACCCAACTCTATGTTGAAGACAATACTGTCTCCGTTGTTGGTGAACAGAAGAAGTATCGCGACCGCAACGAAGCGCATGAAAAAGCAGCGGCAGTTCTTTACAACGAGATGCCAGACAACATTGATACCTTTACTATCAATGAACGCAGCCGTGGTTTACTCGGCGATCAAACGGTTATCTCAAAAGATAAGTACCGTGACTTTGCTGAAGTGAACTACATCGACCCGAATATTGAAGATGCGACGTCTACATCAAGTAATATGCCTCAGGGCAAACCTGCTTACGATGGGTTTGAGCGTTTTGATTGGGGCTTTGCACCAAAACTGGCTCAAACCTTGGGTAACCCAGAAGACTTCTACTTGTTTAGTGTTGGTTTGAGCGGCAACGCTTCTTACTGGCTAACCGACAACCTAGAAATCGGCGGTTCACTGTACTGGGATTGGTACAACAACTACGACAAGTTTAACTACGTAACACCACCGGATGGCACAAGCGTTCCTCGTGTACGTACTATGTTCCGTGCTTATCAGAATGAACACGCGGTAACCATGTCGAACCTTCAATTGACTTGGTTCCAAGAGTACTCCGATACCATGGACCAGCAATTCTACGCTGGTTACCTAGAAAGCATGTTTGCGGGTGTAGGTACGGAGTTCTTGTACCGTCCAAAAGGCACAAACTGGGCGCTTGGTGCTGATGTTAACTTAATTTCTCAGCGTGATCCTGAAAGCTACTTTGGTGTTTACGATGAGAAGTGGCAGCATATCCCTGAATACGGCCGCCCATTCCAAGTGGTAGATAAAGGCTTTACTGGTTTTGTGTCTGGTTACTACTACCCTCAATGGGATTTCCTACAAGACTTGATGATTCAAGTTGATGTAGGTCAGTTCCTAGCGGGTGATGTCGGTACGCAAGTGAACGTGTCTAAGCAATTCAAGAGTGGCGTGATCGCTGGTGCGTTTGCATCGATTAGTGACTTGTCTGCAGATGAGTTCGGCGAAGGTAGCTTTACCAAAGGTTTCTACATTTCGATTCCATTCGACATCATGACAGTGAAACCAAGCAACAACCGTGCAAACTTTAGCTGGCAGCCATTAACTCGAGATGGCGGCCAGAAGCTAGGTCGTAAATACAGCCTAATTGAGCTAACAGATGAGCGTAACCCTTGGTACCAACGTCCAAATACATCAGATGAAAAGTAATCTAATCACTCATTAGATTACCTAACTTATACAAAGGAAGCTTCGGCTTCCTTTTTGTTTGTCTAATGACAACGCTTTCCCCTAGTACTAGCACCTAGAGGCTTAACTCTGCTAAACTTCCTGAGAAAATTTTAATCTATGGTGGAAGTCTTATGATCATCGTAACTGGTGGTGCTGGCATGATCGGCAGCAACATTGTTAAAGCTCTGAACGAAGCAGGTATTAACGATATTCTGGTTGTCGACAACCTTAAAAATGGCAAGAAGTTTAAGAATTTAGTTGATCTTGATATCACTGATTACATGGATCGTGATGACTTCCTTACCCAAATCATGGCAGGTGACGACTTCGGCCCTATCGAAGCAATCTTCCATGAGGGCGCTTGTTCTGCAACAACTGAGTGGGACGGCAAGTACATAATGCTTAACAACTATGAGTACTCAAAAGAGTTGCTGCATTACTGCCTAGATCGTGAGATTCCATTCCTATACGCATCATCAGCTGCAACATACGGCGAGACAGAAACGTTTGTTGAAGAGCGTGAATACGAAGGCGCGCTCAATGTATACGGCTACTCGAAACAGCAATTTGACAACTATGTTCGTCGCCTGTGGAAAGACGCAGAGGATCATGGCGAGCAGCTTTCTCAAATCACTGGTTTCCGTTACTTCAATGTGTATGGCCCACGTGAAGATCACAAAGGCAGCATGGCATCGGTAGCCTTCCACCTAAACAACCAAATCAACGCCGGTGAAAACCCTAAGTTATTTGAAGGTAGTGGTCACTTTAAACGTGATTTCGTTTACGTTGGCGATGTATGCAAAGTGAACCTTTGGTTCTTAGAAAATGGCGTGTCTGGCATTTTCAATTGTGGTACTGGTCGTGCAGAATCTTTTAACGAAGTAGCACACGCGGCTATTAAACACCACGGTAAAGGTGAAATTGAGAACATCCCATTCCCAGAGCACCTAAAAGGCGCTTACCAAGAATTCACTCAAGCGGACCTAACCAAGCTTCGTGCAGCTGGTTGTGATGTAGAGTTCAAAACGGTAGCTGAGGGTGTTGCTGAATACCTAGCGATTCAAAACCGTTAATTCCCTTCCAAAGGTGGTAGTTAACTCTCTACCACCTTTACTCTGATATTATTACTAGTATCATTTCTATATACCTCCACTCGCCTCTCTCCAAAAAAATATAGGTACTTAACACTTCATGACTAATCAACGTGATGATTTCGATCCTAAAGCTTATAACCCTGAATTTGAGCGCCACTTTTTAGCGCCGAAGTATTGGGGTACGTGGATAAGCGTTGCCCTTTCTTTGCCGCTTGCTTTACTACCTTTAGGGGTTCAGAAATGGCTAGCAAAAACTATCGCGAAGAAACTGGCTAAATCGCACAAAGGTCCGGCTCACCGAGCTCGAGTCAACTTTGAGCTGTGCTTCCCAGAGAAATCATTTGAAGAGCGCGAAGCACTGATTGAAAAAACGCTTTATACCGCAGCATTGTTCTTTTTCCGTTTCAGCTTACTCAGCTTACGTTCATCTAAATGGTTACAGCAACGCTGCCAAATCCGAGGTTTAGACATCCTTCAAAAACACATCGACAGTGATGAGAAAATCATTTTGATGGTTCCACACTCATGGGCGATTGATATTCCTGCGGTGTTGCTCGCTTCGATGGGAATGCCCGTCTCTGCAATGGCAAAAAAGCAGAAAAATGAAGTGGCAGATTGGCTAATGCACGAACAACGTGTGCAATATGGCGGTCGCGTGTATGAACGCTCTGGTGGTGTTAAGCCGTTTTTGAAATCAGTTCGCGACGGTTACATTGGCTATTACTTACCCGATCAGGATCATGGTCCTGAACACAGCGTTTTTGTCGATTTCTTTGCGACCAGAAAAGCAACGCTTCCAGGCTTGGGTAAAATTGCCAAATTATCACGCGCTAAAGTGTTACCTATGTTTGCTTCTATGAATACAGAAGATGGTACGTTTGATATCGAAATTTTACCGGCGTTTGAGCTAGATAAAGGCGAAGAACAAGACGCTCGCACCTGTAATCAAGCGATCGAGTACTTTGTTGCAAATAAACCAGAACAATACATGTGGGTACTCCAACTTCTGCACTCTCAAGAAGACGGCAATAACTATTACAACCTATTTAAACCGAGATACAACACAGACTGGCAAATAAGCAAATGAAAAAAATCTTAATTATTGGCCCTTCTTGGGTTGGCGATATGGTGATGTCGCAGTCTCTTTATATTGTCTTAAAGCAACTCCATCCAGAAAGCCAAATTGATGTAATTGCACCAGGTTGGTGTAAACCAATTCTTGAGCGCATGCCAGAGATCCATCAAGCCATTGAAATGCCTATTGGTCATGGTGAATTCAACTTACTTGGTCGTCGCGAAATCGGTAAATCATTACGCGAAAAACAGTACGACCACGCCTACATCCTGCCGAAGTCTGCAAAATCAGCTCTTATTCCTTGGTTCGCAAACATCCCGCTTCGCACAGGTTGGAAAGGCGAAATGCGATACGGTTTACTTAATGATTTGCGACCAAATATGAAGTCTTTCCAATTCATGGTTGAGCGCTATGTGGCATTAGCTTATCCACAAGAGGAGATGATCGACTCTTCTTCTCTAGGTGGTCTAGAAACATTACCTCGCCCTAGCCTGTTTATTGATAAAAAAGAACAAGCTGAAGCTATTGCTAAGTTTAATCTCAATCAAGAAGCGCCTGTTGTTGGCCTGTGCCCTGGTGCAGAGTTTGGTCCTGCGAAAAAATGGCCTGAAACACATTACGCAGAAGTTGCATCAGCAATGGCAAATGCAGGAAAGCAAATCTGGCTATTTGGTTCTCAAAAAGACCTTGAGACCTGTAACAACATCAAACAATTAGTACCTCAAGAACATCAGCACCAGATTCATGTTTTGGCAGGGCAAACTAGCCTGATTGAGGCAGTTGATCTGCTGGCGGCATGTCAGACTGTTGTAGCAAATGACTCGGGTCTTATGCACGTGGCAGCTGCCGTTGGTTGTAACGTCATTGCGGTCTATGGTTCAACATCTCCAAAGTACACTCCACCGCTTGCGGAAAAGGTAGAGATTGTTCATACCGACATTGACTGCCGCCCATGCTTTAAACGTGAATGTCAATTTAAGCACCTCAAGTGTTTAACTGAACTATCCCCAAAGCAAGTACTAGACAGCATTCAAAAACTCGAAGCAATCACTGTAAGCTCATGCTAATTCGTATTCTTTATACTTTATTACTCACTCTTTCATCCCCTTTCCTATTGTTTGGTTTGTATAAAAGCAAACCAAACAAGCCCAAGTTTGGTCAACGATGGAGAGAGCATTTTGGTATTACACCAAAGCTAGAGGCAACTGAGCGCCCGATTTGGATTCATGCGGTTTCAGTTGGCGAAAGCATCGCCGCTATCCCCCTAATTAAAGAGTTGAAAAAGCAAAACCCAACCCAACCTATTTTGGTCACCACCACAACCAGCACTGGCGCGGAGCAAATTGCTAAATTAGGCGAGTTAGTTGAACACCGCTATATGCCTATCGACTTTAGCTTTGCGGTGAAAGGCTTTCTTAAAGCAATACGACCAAAACAAATGTTGATAATCGAAACTGAGCTTTGGCCAAACACTCTTCGTACTGTCCATGACTCAGAAATACCGATTACGGTTGTTAACGCTCGCCTTTCTGAAAAGTCATGTAAGAACTACGCAAAAGTACAGCCTCTTTTTAACCTATTAGTTCCTTGCTTGGATAAAGTACTGTGTCAGACCGAGTCTGATGCAGAACGTTTCAAACGTTTAGGTGTAGAAAAAAACAAACTTTTTGTTACTGGCTCGATAAAGTTTGATATTCAGATATCCGAGGAAGTCAAACAGAAAGGAAAAGCGCTACGGACTGAGCTTGGGATAAAGCGACCAATTTGGATAGCGGCCAGTACTCACAAAGGTGAAGATGAGCAAGTGCTAGAAGCTCACAAGAAAATATTAGAATCTCACCCTACTGCACTTCTAATCCTTGTTCCACGCCACCCGGAGCGATTCGATGATGTATTTGAACAGTGCCAAAAGCTAGGTTTTGAAGCCGCTCGACGCACAAGCCGAACAGAAGTCACGGAATCGACCCAAGTTTATCTTGGAGACACCATGGGAGAAATGTTGATCTTGATGGGTGCTGCGAATATCTGCTTTATGGGCGGCAGCTTAGTTAGTGATAAAGTTGGTGGGCACAATGTTTTGGAACCTGCGGCTTTAGGTATACCAGTCATCACTGGGCCGAGCTATTTTAATTTCCAAGAAATTGTCGACAAGATGGTATCTTTTTCTGCGATAGCTATTACTTCAAACGCAAACACCCTTGCAATTGAAATAAAGGATCTAATTCAAAATGAAAGTGCTTACCATCAAGTAAAGGTAAGCCTACTTTCTGTCGTAAACTCAAACCAAGGCTCATTACAAAAAACTCTGGATAAGGTAACTTTATAAACTATGGATCTTTTTGTTGTTACATCACCCATGCAGTATGTTTGTGCATTAGAGGCTAAAACATTCTTTAACAGCCAAGAGGCGATCTTACTGTTGGTAAACCAAAAAAGTACGCTTGGTTTAGAGCAACAAAACCGACTTTTTAATACTAAAGAGTGGCAAAATATCATCACAATTGATAGGGGAAACCGTAGTATTGCTGTCCCTAAAGCAATCAAAGAGATCAAGAAGGCCCTAAATGGGCGTTCGATACAACGTTTTTTCTATGCTGAATTTAATGCCTGGCGAACAAAACTAATACTAAAAAACCTCAATATAGAGAAACAAATCTATTTTGATGATGGTACGCTTACACTGTCAGAGTATCCGAAGTATATACTGCCTAAACAAGACTTTTACCGCCCAAGGTTCCTTCAAGATTTAGTAGTGCGTCTTAATGGATGTAAACCAATTGGTCATTTAAAACCTTCTGATAATCTAGAAGTTTTTACGATGTTCAACTTAAACCCAATAGCACATAAAGTACATAAGAACTCCTTGAGCAGATTAAAGGGGGAGTATGGTAACCCATCTCTATATAATAGAGATGCTCCAATTGGCTATATAGGACAAGGGGCTATTGGTGACAAGTATCAAAAATCGGTATCACAATACATTGAAGAGATTGATACTCTCGCTAAGTCTAGCAATCGAAAAATTATATATTTCCCTCACCGAACAGAGCGGGATGAAGTAAAAGAGGCACTACAGGGAAAAAGCTACATTATATACCACCGTAGTGAATATCCTCTAGAAATAGAGTTAATCGATAAAGGTATTGAGCTCTCTGGATTCGTAGGGACTTACTCCACAGTAATGTTTACTTGCAGACTACTCTATCCAGATATGCCCATTTATACGATATCCGACGACTACCCTGATAAAGTGTTTCGAGCAGAACTAAGAAGACAATTCAAAGCTATTAATGTAAAGAAAATTAATAGCTTTGAAGACCTATAATTAAGACCTTTTATTCAGAAAATACTCTGCTAATTCAAAATCCAACTGTTGATCAATATCGAATGAGTCCTTGTTTTCCATAACAAAAGCAAAGGACTCACTTGTATAGCAGATCTCTTGGTATTCGAGTAATTTTTCAACATCAAATATATAAATCGCACCATTGAAGCGATAAAAGCTACCTAAATCTTGAGAACGCTTTAGAGCTTCTGGTCGAATAAAGTTTTCCATTGAACCATTGTCTGGCAATATATTTGACCAAAGTGGAGGATGCTCGCACGGTGTCACAGATACAACAGAAAAAGCTTGTTTCTCAATAAATAGCTCTAGAGCCTGATCGATATGCTGTGAAGTACGCAACGGCGACGTGGGTTGGAGTAAAATGACTATATCAAAATCAGTACCAAATTTTTCCAAAGTGTACGTCAGGACATTCGCTGTCGATGCAGTATCAGAAGCCAAGTGCTCTGGACGAAGTTCAGGCGCAGGAATCCCTAAACCTGCAGCTACATCAGCGATCTCCTGATCATCTGTGCTTATAAAGATATCATCAATATACTCACTACCTTTAGCTGCATCAATAGACCAACCAATTAGTGGCTTCCCTGCAATTGGCAAGATATTCTTTCTTGGTAACCGTTTACTCCCTCCTCGAGCAGGGATAAACGCTAATACCTTTTTTCCATCAATCATTAGAACATCCCCAAACTGTGGATATCCGCTTGTGCGCGATTAAAATCATCCATACGACCGATATCAAGCCAATACTCATGAATAGGAAACATTAGGATATTGTTTCTTTGCTCCATGTGCTGCTCTAGCAAAGTTGGCATATCAATTTTGTGATTTTGGGGAACCGAGTTAATCACTTGTGGAGAAACCACATAAATACCAGCATTGACAAAAAAACGTTGAATTGGTTTTTCGACCATACTCGTTATTTTGTTTCCTTCTCCATTGATCACACCATAAGGAATCTGATAATCGTATTCTCTCACACACATTGTCGCATCAGCTTGATTTTCGTTATGGAAATCAAGTAGGCGCTGAAAATCCACCTTCGTAAGTACATCACCATTCATCATTATGAGCGGTAAGCCTTTCGGTAGATCATCGGGTAGAAGCCCCAGAGCCCCTCCGGTACCAAGTGGCTCATCTTCATGAACGTAAGTGATATTCACGCCTAGGTCGGTACCATCTCCAAAGTAGTTCTCAATTTGCTCTGGCATGTAGTGAGTCGAAATATAAAAGTTTTGGAAACCCGCTTTTATAAAGTTACGTATCAACGTTTCAAGGATCGGTTTACCACCAACCTTTAGCATAGGTTTCGGACAAGTATCGGTTAAGGGTTTAAGACGGGTACCAAAACCACCAGCCATAATAAACACTGGGTTCTCATATTTAGGCCTACAAAGCGCACCTTGTAAGGTTTCTAAACCAACGACCTGAGCGTTCTTTAAGAGTGGAACGGAAAGAATGCCTTTTGATTCCATTAAATCAATAAGCTCTTCTCTTTCAGTACCGACGCTTGCTGTTGTTGGATTAGTGTTCATCACCATTGCTATAGGGTCAGTCAATGGTAGATTACTTAGCAATCCTCGTCGGATATCACCATCCGTTACCACGCCTAGCAAGTGCTGATGTTCATCAACAACCAAAGCAACACGGAGTGCCTCACGGTTAATGATCTCGAGCGCTTCAAGGATTGTTGCTGTTGGAGTTAACAGAACATTTTTCCACTCGTGACTCATGATTACTTACCACCCTTCCATGTCAGTATCGTCGCACCCCAAGATAAGCCAACACCAAAACCAACAAGTAACACCTTATCACCTGCATTAAGCTTTCCGCTTAATGCCGCTTCGTATAACCCGATAGGCAGGGTGTTAGAGACGGTATTTCCATACTTCTGATACGAACGAAGAAATTGCTCGTCATTAAAGCCACAATTCTTTTGCAGAATATCTAGCATAAACTTGTTAGCTTGGTGGAATACCACATGAGCAATATCAGACTTAGTTAAACCTGACTTATCTAAAATTTCTCTTACGGTTTTAGGAACCGTTTTCAAGGTAAATGTGAATACCTCACTACCATTCATATATAAATCTTTTGGTGATCTAACATTCTTACTACTATCTTCTACCTCAAGGTAAGATTCGTTAGATATTGGATGTTTATTCGCACCGTGAGGGACGATTAAGCTATCCCCACCACTACCGTCAGTACCAAATACAAATGGTCCAATATTTTCGCAGTCATCATTTGATATTAGTGTCGCTGTAGCAGCATCACCAAAAAGTGTTCTAACACTTTTATCATTCTCATTAATATATTTAGAGTACTGTTCTGTTGTTACAAGCAATACGTTCTTAACTTGCTTTGAAGCAATTAAACCCTGCGCTAGACTTAGCCCATAAACATACCCTGAACAACCTAAGTTATAATCTAAAGCACCGATACTTTTCTTCAGACTTAATCGATCTTGAAGGAGGCATGCAGTAGTAGGTAAAAAATAATCAGGACTTTGCGTGCAAAGTAAAATAAAGTCGATACTATGTTTGTCAACATTACAATTACTAAAAAGTCTTTCACATGCTGATTCAGCCATATCCAAGCAAGTTTCATCAGATCTAGCAATATACCTAGATTCAATGCCAGTCTTTGTAAAGATCTTTTCCACTCCCCACTCAGGGAAATCTGAAGCTAATTTATAATTATCTAAACAGTAATCAGGGGTATAAACCTCAATTGCTTGAATATAAGCCATGTTTATAATTCCTTTGGTTGATAAAAAAGTAAAGTCGCCTAGATGAATCCACGCGACTTTACCTGAAAAATCTAGATCAATAAATCTTTAACTGTTTCTGCCATAATTGCTTTATCCGCTGGAAAAACCACATCATACTTTTCATTTACCAAAGCAATAAAGGTAACAACTGCTAATGAATCCCAGTTATCTTCATTTAACTCAGTTTCTAGAGTAATTTCGTCTAAATCTGAAACCAGTACTTCTTTTACTAATTCGATTACTTGCCCTTCGTTCATTTCTTGCCTCTCGCTTTTTCATACTGAACAAATGTTACATTATTACCATTCAACATTCGAACTTCAGATTCACCTGTTGGTTGATAACCGTTTTTTAATATATTCTGTAAAGACGCAAAATTATTTTCTGCTACCCACCCAATAATACTTTTCGCATCTCTACAATTTTCACTATTATCAATGAATTCAACAGCCATTTTTAACATTTTGTAACCAAGGCCACTCACTTTATTTCCAGTTAATGCACCATGGCTTGTTTCAACACTGTTTCCATCAAGAGTAGAGAAAAAGTTAACATAGCCAATAACCTCTTCATCAAATTCAAACAATAGAAGTCCTTGCTTATCATCTTGAAAAAAAGTCTCAAATCTCCCTTTCAATCTTTCATAATCAGGAGGAGTTGAAAAACCTGACCACTCTACATTTTTTGGATCACATTTTATTTTATAATATGCATCATAGTCTTTTAATGTCGCTTCACGCATCATCAAGTCATTCATGGTCCTACCTTCTTTATCAAGGATATAATTAAATAACATAACTCTTTCATATCACTTTCTGAATATCTAGAGTCTAAAGGTATTGAGAGCACCCTCTCTGGCAGGCTGCTCATGGAACCGGATACTTTAGGCCAATGAACAGCTAAAAAGACATTATGGTTAAATAATTCTTTCCGAATTTCGTCTCTACAGCTTTCAATAATTATAGGTTGGAAACTGTAGAGAGCTGCATCAATGTCGATGACATTTATACCCTTACATTTAGAAAGTGTTTCCAATACTACTTTTTGGTTCTTAACTCTGTGCTTTTTCTCACTTTCTAGTCTAGAGAAGAACTTTCCAGATAATGTAATCCCATTATCGCTAGGTCGACAAATACCTTTATTTAGATCTAAAGCCTCTTCAGCTATATTAAAAGCACTTAGATATGAAGACTCCGAGCCTACCGCATTGTTTATGAAATCAAATTTTTTGTACTTTGCGAGCAATTTTCCACTAGAGAAAACCTCATTATCTTCTTTAGCTACTGTTAAGAGAGGAACGTTTGAGTGAATCTGACTATAGTCCGTAACCTCTGATACTTTTCTCAAACTGTTGAAGTAACACCAATGAGCACTTATATCGACAACAGGGGGAGACACTCCAAAAACGTCATCAATGATTATTGGAGTATGTGATGTTTTAAAGAGCCTCTTTAAGGAATCACTTTGGTGCCCAAAGTATTTCACTAAATAAATAACATCAAATTTACTTAAGTCACTAGGGAGACTAAATTCAAAGTTGTCCTCGACCCGATAAAAATGAATATCGATGTCAAACTCATGCAATACATCAATAACTATCTGGCATAAATAATCAGGAACAAGAACTCTCTTTCCTTGAAGGGACATCGAACGAATAATCCACCGTAACGAAGAGCGTCCACTATTTGTTACGCCGCAATAGAGACCTTCATCTTCGAGCTCCTGCTCACCACCAATCATTTTTTTTTCAGTATTTAACATCATAAAATGGCTTAGTTTTTAAACTACTAAAATCAACAGCCTTCAGAACATCTACCACTTTTTTAGAACTATTTCCCTGTCCGTAAGGGTTCACTGTTTGCAATAGAGACTCTTTAAATGCACCGCTATACACTTGGTCTAAAGCAGACGAGATTTCGGTGGCGCTTACGGCTACATCAAGAGTACTGTTCGCTCTCACTCTTCCTTTCTGGCGATCGCCGATATTAATAGTGGCAAGTTTAAACGATGGTGCCTCTACGATACCGCTAGATGAGTTCCCGACCACGGCATCAACGTATTGCAATGCTGATAAATACCTGAGCTGCCCCAACGAAGTAAATGCAATCGCTTTGTCACTATTCTCTGCAACATAGGCATCGATCATTTTATTAATCAAACGACCACCAACATCAGCATTTGCCTTAGTAAATATGATTAACGTATCATTGAGATTGTCAAAACCTGACAGAATCTCAGAGAAGTCACGTTCAACCTCTTCAACATCCTGAGTGGTCTCTGGATGATAGGTAAATAGCAAGTTTTTTGCTTTCAGCTTACAATCTATCGAGTTTTCAAATTCTTCTTTGGACATCAACTGCATGCGCAGCAAGTTATCTAAGCCGACTTCCCCAACCGTAAACACTCTTTCTGGCAACTCTCCCATTTGAATCACACGCGTTGAATATTCATCCATTGCGGTAAAGTGTAAATGAGACAATTTGGTCACTGCGTGACGAATCAGTTCGTCAATCGCGCCTTCTGTTAGCTCTCCGCCACTTAAGTGAGCCACTGGAATACGCGCAATATTTGCGGCAGAAACAATTGGGATTAACTCGTAACGATCACCTAATACAACCACGATGTCTGACTGCAGTTCATCAAATGCTTCAGCAAAGCTGATCTGCGCAAGCCCCATGCTTTTGCTTACTCCGATTGGAGTATCTGATGACAACAATATTTCTATTTTCTTGTTTACACAAAATCCATCATCAAGAATTTGCTGATTCGTCAGGCCAAATTCAGGGGACAGGTGGCTGCCTGTTGAAATGATCTGCAACTCTAACTCTGGATCATTTTCAATGTCTTCCAATAGACATTTTAATAAACCATACTCAGCTCTCGTAGCCGTCACGACACAGATTTTTCTCATCAGATTAGCTCTCCAATTTGGTAGTCTTTTTTGGCTACAGAGCCAACGACTTCATCCCATCTTGTTGGAGAGATGCCATTACCAGGGCGTTTAATTTCTAGCATATCAGGAGATATCAACTGCCCTGCTGATATCTCTTGTCCTGCAACAATGCTTTTTCTAACAACATTTCGATTAGCCTGCTCTGTTTTTGTCGGTACTTTCCAACCTGAACCAAGCGCTTTTTCAATATTACGAATTGATGTGACCATATCTGACAACTCTTGTGGCTCAAGGCTCGCTTTATGGTCTGGTCCTTCCATAGTGTTGTCTAGTGTAAAGTGCTTCTCAATAACTTTTGCTCCCATTGCCACGGCTGCAACGGGAATTTCGATGCCTAAAGTATGATCAGAGTATCCGACTGTAATACCTGGAAAGGCCTTTTCTATCGTTAACATCGCCGCCAAATTAACGTCTTCAGGTGCAGTAGGGTAATCTGTCGTCGCATGCAAAACCGTAATGTCACTTAGAGTTAATCCTGCATCAACTAGGGTCATGATTGCATGTTCAACTTCATGTAAGTAGCCCATTCCAGTAGATAGAATAACTGGCTTTTTAAAGCTAGCGATATGACGTAAGAATGGTGTATTGGTCAATTCACCAGAGCCAATTTTGAAGACATTTTGCAGCTGATCAAGAAATGTTGCACTTTGCTCTTCATCTGGCGTAGACATAAAAGTAATCGCTTTTGAGTCACAGTAAGCCTTCAAATCTGAAAAATCATTGTAGCTAAGCTCTAAACGCTTCAGCATCTCAAACTGCGTCTCTTCTCGCTGAGTATTCTCTACTTGATACTCGGCCATCTGCGCATCTTCCGTAACCAGCAGCTCTGTTTTCCATGTTTGGAATTTTACAGCGTCAACGCCAGCTTCTACGGCTGCATCAATCAATTTCTTTGCTAGCTCAAAGTCACCATTATGGTTTACACCCGCTTCTGCGATGATAAAAGTCTTGTTTGTCATGGTTACCTCTAAGCTCGGTATAATTGAAATAGTTTTGGAGGGCTTACATCTTTATGTTGTTCAGCCCACATTTGATTCAGCATTTGACGTTTTTCAGGAAGAAAGTCTAAGCCCGCAATGTAGAATGGCATCGTAAGTGGTGAGAACTTCGACTTAAACTTAAACAGGCTGTCATCAGGAGAAGACGTTCTACCACCACCCAGCATCATATAACGGCAACCCTTACTTTTGGCATGTTCAAAGGCGGCATCAAGTAGCAGGTAGTTACCATTTTCTTTGGCTAACGCTTGGTTGTTCGCCGACAAATGATAGTGAGCTAATTCTTTCCCGCACATAAAAAAACCGATAGAGGCGAAAGTACTCTCTTTCTTCGTTGCGAGTAAGTCGACTCCTTCCAGAGCGCTCAGAGCATTAAAATAATCTTCTTGGAAATAAAAAAAGTCACTTGCAGAGTTTTTCTGCATCGTTTCGTAATACATTTCCATAAAGCTGGAAAGCTCGACTGAGCTCGTCTCTATTGTGAGTTTTTTTTCAGCCTTTTTTATTATGTTTCTTGTCGTTTTTGAATATAACTTGCGTCGTTCCTCTGCGCTTTTTTCCAAATCAACAATGACCACTTGCCTTTCTGGTAAGTTCATTTCGAAAAGCGAGGCCATATTCCCTAAAGAATTAAATGGATGAAAACGGATAAATTCACATACTATGTTTTGCTCTTTACAGAAATCTCTGTAGGCACCAAAAGCACGACATAAAAACTGCTCATCTAATGAGTTCGAAACTGGACCACCGTAACCATATGGAGTCTCTAAATCATATAGTTCTTCGTCAATTTCTTTGCCTGAAACATTTTTGATACGGCGTTTTAGAGCACTAAACTGCACATTGGAATCACCTTCTTCATACTTGAATTCAAAGTGTTCACACTCACCTTCATACAACGCGGAATATTCTCGTTGGTAATAGATATCTGAGGGTAAATTTCTAATTGTAATATCAGTCATCATCTAGCTCGAAGTATTGGAGTACTAGGCAAATTAATTAGGTGCGCCTCAATAAACTCTGAGTAAGTTAGGTCACCACGTATTGCATTCTCAAACATAGGTAATCTGTGCATGAGCTGCCAAATCGGTCGAGTCATCACACCTGAACCATTTGTGCCTTTAAGTACCTCTTCGCGACTTTCTTTATCCGGACAAATGATTGCATTTAACCAATAGTTTGACTTCGCATACTCTGGCTCAATGACAAAGTTAAAATCTGTACCTTTGAAGAAGTTTTTATAGTGTTCTGCAAGCAATCTTTTTTGCTTCAAATACTGCTCGATAACTTCCATCTGTGCACATCCCAGAGCAGCATTCAGGTTAGGCATGCGGTAGTTAAAGCCAGGTTCATCATGGAAGAACTCATACGGATGAGGAACTTTTGCTGTCGTCGTGACATGCTTAGTACGCGCACCTAATTCTTGAGTCTTACATAACACCATGCCACCACCGCCTGTGGTGATGATCTTGTTGCCATTGAAGCTGACAGCACCAAAATCACCAATAGTACCGGTGTGTTTGCCCTTATAGAACGAGCCTAGGCTTTCTGCGGCATCTTCAACCAACGTGATGTTCCATTTCAAGCAAACGGCAACCAATTCATCAAGCTCTACAGGGTGACCAAACGTGTGCATTGGTACAACGGCTTTGATTCTTCTACCTGTTTTTTTATGGATACACCCCGCGTCTGTGACTTCAGCATTCTCTTCTAAAAATGCATCCACAGCCTTAGGGCACAACCCTAAACTCACTGGAGATACATCCAGAAAAATAGGCTCAGCCCCCATATGATAAAGAGCATTGCAGGTTGCAACAAAAGTCAAAGCTTGCGTGACGACCAAGTCGCCTCTTTGAACATCAGCCATGTACAATGCAGCATGCAATGCTGCTGTACCATTCACTGTCGCTACAGCTTTAGCCGCACCAGTGTAAGTTTCAATTTTTCTCTCAAAATCATCAACAAACTTACCGACGCTAGAAACAAATGTACTTTCAATCGTTTCCATTACGTACGCTTTTTCGTTGCCATCGAAAGTCGGTGCATGTAAGGGAATAAATTCGTCTGTTTTGTAAGTATCTCTCACAAATTCAACAATAGATGTCGCTTTCATTGAATGCTCCACTTACATCTTGCTATCGAGGTATTTACCTGTTTCTTTGTGCCCAAAATCAGGAATCATGGTAAAGAACAGTTTCACAATCTGCTCTTTGGTCCAAGCTCGCTCATCTTTCATCTCAGAGATGCTGTTTTCAAACAAAGTAAGAAGCTCTTGCTCATAAAGAGGTTCATTTTTGATAATGCCCAGATTTTCGAATCGAGACATATCCAGCTCTTCTTTATCTGTAAAAAACTCTTCGAAGTCTTTTTCACCCGTTGTATCACTTGCAGTAAACAAACATGGCCACTTGCCCTGCTCTGGAAGTGTATGTGCAAGTTGACGAGCTTCTTCTTCTGTTTCACATAGGTGAGGTTCAAAACCAAGTTGCTCTAGGTATTTCACCGCGATATCTGCAAACGAAATAAGATGTAGAGCTTCACTCAGTTTCGGGAAGAAAATGTCACGGTTTTCGCCAAAGATACAAGACATTAAACATAGTTCTCCCGACTCTTGAGGGGTAACAAAGTAACGCTTGATGTCGTTTGGGGCCACGATAGGTTGGCGCTTTTGGATACGTTGGTTAAATCCGTGAAGTAGCGAGCCATCAGAGAATGCCACATTTGCAAATCGAGCAGTTGAGATTGCCATTTGCTCGCTTTTACGCATCAGGAACATTTCCATAATACGTTTGGATGCTCCCATCATATTGACTGGATTTGCAGCTTTATCTGTTGAAACACAGAAATACTTTTTCGCGCCAGCATCAATAGACTGCTGGATCGTTTTGTCGGTATTAAAAACATTCACGTCGATCATGCGCATCAGTGTATAAGGATCTTTTTCACTTCTAACATGCTTAAGCGCAGATAGGTTCAATACATAATCGAACTTACCATCGGCTTTAATGAATGCGTCGTACTCTAGAGAACCAATGTCCAAAGCAAATGTTTGGAAGTCACCATCAATATAACCAAATGAGCTACGGATATCTCGGACAAGCTCTACCATATTGTTTTCACTAATATCGACAACGTGTAGCTTCTTAGGGTTACGTTTAAAAATCTCTTTAGTTACGGCTTGTCCGATTGAGCCAGCGCCGCCCAGAACAAGGAAACTTGACGCAGAAACAATACGTGACAGTTCAGATTCATGATGCTGAATGTCTTGATCAAACAAAGCCTCTGTGCGGCCAATCAGGTTTAATATTGAAATCATTGCTATTCTTTCTCTATTTGAGGCTTTCTAGCCGTAATACTTTTATTATTGCCCACTATCGAGCTGTTATCAGCCACGTTTTTTGTGATGACCGCATTTGCTCCAACGTAACAATTCTTACCAATTGAAATCCCGCCAATGATCTTTGCCCCACTGCCAATGTAAGTGTTTTCTGATACGTGAGCCATCGAGTTATCGGAGTCAAAGTTGCTGCCAATCGTGACTTGTTGATAAATTCGACATCCTTTTTCCACTTTTGCTTGCGAACCGATCACAATTCCACAAGGGTGAGGAAACAATACTGTTGGATGAATGTCGGCTAAATGGCTAACATCACAGTTGTAAACATAAAAAATACGTCTTTGAAAACGCTTGCGTATAAAACGAGAGTGTTGCGTCCCCCAAAACATTAGATCTAATTCGGCACGAAACTTTTTTGAGGGTTCAGACGTAGAAAGCCATTTTATCAATAGTTTAAGCATCCTATTTGACCTTCTTCGGTGGGTTGCGAAATAAATGCCACTTACGCCAAAGAGCACACTGAATAGAATACAACTCCCGCGTAAGTCGATTCATTTTATTACTCTTCTCGAGCTTACCGACACTAGAATCAAAATCTGTTTCATTCTTAACGATACCTGGCATTATGCCTCGGCATGCAACTTCATTTGACCAAAACTGGTCCATGTAATCATCAACAGGCAGTAGCCATTCTTGAGCAGATTCAATGAACTTTTTTGCAGCCATTGGAGTGACGAAGTAAGATCGAGTTGCGCCTGGGCCTCGTAAATACTCGACGACATCATGAGATTTATATGAACCAATTTTGACGAATGGCCGTTTGCGTCCATTAACAAATAAACGAACATAACCATATGGTTGGAGCTCGTTGATGTTTTTCATCGAATCATCAAAACATTCTTCTAGTTGAGCATCATCCTCAATGACAACAATCGGCTCATTTAACTCTAGGCACTTTTCCCAAAGCAAATAGTGACTGGCGAAGCACCCCAATTCACCTGGTGTCATTCCATAGCCTTTCACTCTAAGTCTTTTCTCAACGTTGTACTTGCTAAACAGAGGATGCTCGCCTTTACGTCCATCTATTGCATCAAAAAACTCAAAGTCTTGCTCTACACCAGCAAATTGAGCTTCGATATGCGCGCGGCGCTCAACTGCGCTTTCCAAACTAATCACAAACGTACGCATTCTCTATCCTTTATTACTTTGGTGGTAACCGCTTAGCAAACAGTCAAAATCTTGGAGGCTCCACGCAATCGCGCATTTACCTTTTTCTTTATTAAATGAGCGCAATAGTCGCTCTAAGTTCTCTTTAGAAACCTTAGTATCTGTAGATGAAAAGCACTTATCAAAGTCGATAATCCAGACCTTGTCTTGGTCATCAATTAAGATGTTATGAATGTTCAAGTCGGTGTGGTTCACATTAACTTTATGCATCTTGGCAATTTCTTGCCCAATCTTCTGGTACATCACTTCCGATAATGGTTTTTCTTGCAAAATACTGACCAAGTCTCTGGCATTTGGAATTCTTTCGCTGAGAAGATCCGCTTGGTAAGTCAAACCTGTTTTAACTGCTCGCGCGGCAATCGGGCGAGGAACATTAACGCCGGCATCTATCAAAATCTGCAAAAGATTTAACTCCTGAGCACTACGAGTTTGTTCCCAACCAGAAAACCAGTATTGGTCTTTCACAAGTTTGCCGAATAGACCACCTCGGCGATAATGTCGAAGGGCTGCTTGCATAGAGTCGAGTTGAACAAACCAGGTTGTTCCCCGACCAGAAGCGCTGCCCAAGATTTTACCTTGTTCTTGCCAATAGCCGGCATCAAACAATGGCAATGTTGGGTCTGAAATGATTTCATCATCAAACCAAATCGTGCAATTACCTTGTTGTGAAGTTTGAATCATATCTTTGATACTCACAGATAAAGTGATTTAGAGATACAGACTAAGCAAGATATACAGCCATGTGAATCCAGCGAACGCTAATGCCACCATAACCGCCGCTGAGCCGATATCTTTTGCTCGCCCACTCAATTCATGATGCTCGACACCCACGCGATCCACTACCGCCTCTATCGCGGAATTGATCAACTCAGCAATCAGAACAAGAACGACGACACCAAGCATCAAAATGCGTTCTATGACACTCAAGTCAAAAACACAGACCAAAACGATGGCAATGGCTAGCATCACAAGCTCTTGTCTAATCGCCGCTTCATGTTTAAACGCCGCCCTTAAGCCTTTCGCAGAGTATCCCGTCGCTTTGATGATGCGCTTTAAACCAGTGTTTCCAGGTTTACCCGAATTTGGAGATTGATGTTGTTGGCAATTTGACATTGCGAAGACTCGTCAGTGCTCAGTATAGAAGCGGTGTATTTTACATTTATTGGGGATGTCTGCATAATTTACCTGCATCTATTTATCTGATCAGACAATAACTATGTTCACTTCTGCCCCTTCTTCACTCTGTATATTGCGTTTATCTGCAATTGGTGACGTTTGCAATACTATCGCGACGGTTCAAGCGATTCAAAAACAATGGCCTGAGACCCATATCACTTGGATTACTGGCAAACTTGAAGCTCAATTGCTGCAAGCGATAGATGACGTTGAGGTGATTGCTTTTGATAAAAAAGCAGGACTTGATGGCTACAAATCACTGTGGAAGCAACTCAAAGGACGCGAGTTTGATGCTTTGCTTCATATGCAATATGCCATTCGAGCGAGCGTGGCGACGTTGGGTATCAAAGCGAAATACAAACTTGGGTTCTCTTCTGACCGCAGCCAAGATTTTCAAACTTTGTTCACCAATGTCAAAGTTCCTTCACCAAGCTCTTTGCATGTTGCGGATGGTTTAATGGCGTTTGCCAATCAGATTGGAGTACCTCAATCGGAACTATCTTGGTCTTTATCTTACTCAGAAGAGGATAGTACTTGGGCTAAGGCAAAACTAGGTACGGTGCAACCAAACTTGTTATTGGTTCCCGGAGCAAGTAAAGCCTACAAGAACTGGAACGCGAAGGGTTATGTGGATGTCATTAATCATGCGCGAGAGAAAGGCTGGAATGTCATACTAGCGGGCAGTCCTGCAAAGGTCGAAGTTGACCTAGCAAATGAGATTCAAGCTTTGTTACGTGAACCTTGTTTAAACTTAGTAGGAGAAAGCTCCATCCTACAAATGCTAGCTTTAATCGATAAGGTGGAGATGGTGATAGCACCAGATACTGGCCCAGCTCACATGGCTAGTGCAATGAACACACCGATTATTGGTTTATATGCCCATCACAATCCTATTCGAGTGGGCCCTTATCGCTATTTAAAGTATGCCGTATCTGTATATGAAGAAGTGATTCTTGCAGAAACAGGAAAGTCTAGCCAAGAATTAAGTTGGCGAACCCGAGCAAAGGATGAAGCCGCAATGAACCGCATTACAAGCGATCGTGTCGTCGCTATGTTGGACCAAGTCGTAGAAGATTTGTATCCACAATATCAGTAAATTATACCTGTAGAAGATTGTTTAAGAAGGAAACTACCTTGTCTAAACCTACCTTAGCCGTCGCGTTGATCGTTAAAAATGAAGAGAAGCATCTAAAAGCTTGTCTAGACACAGTAAAAGATTGGGTCGATGAGATTGTTCTTCTAGATTCAGGTAGTACTGACACCACTGAAGAGATCGCTAGGCAGTATACTGATAAGTTTTATACCAATTTAGAATGGCCTGGGTTTGGCAAGCAACGCCAGCTTGCCCAAGACTATGTGGAATCGGATTTTGTGCTTTGGTTGGATGCCGATGAGCGTGTTACCGGTGAATTACGCGAAGACATACTCAACGCAATCAGCCAACACTGCGATAAAAACATTTATCGTGTGAACCGACTGACGACAGCCTTTGCAAAAGAGATTCGTTACTCAGGCTGGTCACCTGATTGGGTGGTACGTTTATACAAGACATCAGAAACGAAATATAACGACGCGCTCGTTCATGAAAGCGTTGTTATTCCCGATGGCTTTAAAGTTGTTTCATTAAATGGTCGTTTGAAGCATTTTACTTATGAAAAGCTTGGTGAGTACACGCGAAAAACCCAACTGTACATTCAATCTTGGGCAGACCAGCGTGAAGGTAAAAAGTCAGCCTCACTTTTTAGTGCATTTACCCATGGTTTCTTCCGTTTCTTCAAAATGTATATTATTAAACGTGGCTTCTTAGATGGTCGACATGGTTTTTTACTCGCCATACTAAGTGCAAATACAACCTTTACTCGCTATGCAGACCTGTGGCTGCGTGATTACGTCAAAAAACATAATAAAGAGCAATAACATGAACATTTGCCACGTTAACTTAGCTTCTGGATACCATGGTGGCGAGAATCAGACGCTGCAACTCATTAAGCAGCAAGTGAAGCTCGGCTATCAACTGACAGTTGTTGCAAACCCTAAAAGCCCTTTCGCCGATGCGGTAAAAGCGTTAGGCGTTAAAGCGGTATTAGCGAACCACTTTACCAAAGCACACTCAAAATCTATCACTAAGGATTGTGCTCTGATCCATGTGCATGAAGGACGTGCTATTTATTGGGCTCTGATCCAACATATGCTCTACGGCAAACCATATATTGTCACTCGCCGAATCGACAACGCATTGAAAAAGAAATGGTTGGCAAACTTAGCCTATTCGAAAGCCTCCGCTGTGGTTGGTTTAAGTACTGAAATAGTTCAGAGAGTGAAAGACGCTTACCCAACTTCAGTAACCTACAAGATCCCAAGTTCACCGGTGAGATACCCTGCTAACGCTGAGACTGTACAAGCGATTAAAGACCGCTTCTCAGGTAAATTTATAGTGATACATGGAGCAAACATGCTGAAACATAAAGGCTTCAATATCACTGTCGATGCGGCAAGGCTATTAGAAAAGTCCGCACCCTTTGTGCATTTTTGTTTACTAGGTGATGGTTCAGAGAGACAGACACTTGAGTCACAAGCAAAAGGCCTAACTAACATCAGTTTCGAGGGAAAACAAAGCAATATGGGCGATTGGTTTGCCGCGGCAAATTTGCAAGTTCATCCTTCTTACACAGAGGGGCTGGGCTCTGTCATTTTGGAAGGTATGGGCTCTGGTTTACCTGTTATAGGTACTAATGCAGGTGGTATCCCTGACATTATCGACCACAATTCGAACGGCTTACTTGTTGAACCAGGTAATGCACAAGAGTTGGCGAATGCAATAATGAAGATCGCTCAAGATGAAAAGCTTCAACAAGAATTCATCGCCAATGGGCAAGAGAAACTGAAGTTATTTGATATCAACTACACTGCTAACCAATACGTAGATGTTTACGAGAAAGTTTTACGATGAAAAAAGTCATTTACCCAGGAACGTTTGACCCAATCACTAACGGTCACCTAGATATCATTACGCGTGCCGCAAACATGTTTGATCAAATTATTATCGGTGTCGCAGCAAGTCCTTCGAAAAAAACACTGTTTAGCCTAGAAGAACGAGTAAAACTTGTTGAAGAATCAACAGCGCACTTAAGCAATGTATCAACCGCTGGTTTTAGTGGCTTACTGGTTGATTTTGCTCGTGAGCAAGAAGCAAATGTACTGGTGCGCGGCCTTAGAACAACTGTCGACTTTGAATACGAATTTGGCCTAACGAGCATGTATCGCAAACTGTTACCAGGTGTTGAGAGCGTGTTCCTGACGCCAGCAGAAGAGTATGCTTTTCTCTCTTCTACCATCGTCCGTGAAGTAGCAATCCATGGCGGTGATGTCGAGCAGTTTGTGCCAAAATGTGTTTATACAGCTATCAAAACAAAGGTAGCCAAATGAGCTTCACTAAACTCAAATACTATTCCAGCAACTCATTAATATCGCTCATTCCCGCCTCGCTTTTTCGACTGTATGCCAAAAGAAAGCTAAAGGCATACGACGAGAATGAGCAAAGTGACATTCAAGCTAGAGTCAAATATTACAACAAGATCATAGAGCAATTTGAAGTAGGCAATAAAGGAACTAAAGTCGGTAGTTTTAAGAAAACTAGTGGGACAACATATTACTTCGATTTACTCAAAGTCATTAAAGGCTTTCCGTCAAACTTCGCTTTTCATTACCTCAACGGTGATGTTCGACACGTCCCAGATGAGCCGACATTTGTGAAAAGTCGCCCCATTAGCGACGATAATGGCAACTCAGTAATATTAAAATTAAATGCAATTCGACACTTTTACTTTGTTCGCGATAAATTGTCATTTGAAGCAAAGAAAAATATGGTGGCTTGGCGTGGTGTAGGATTCCAACCACATAGACAGGTTGTGTTACAGAAATTTCATGATCATCCAATGTGCAATATTGGCCAGACTCGACCTTTAGATGGAAATCCATGGGAGAAAGAGTTTATGTCAATAGAAGAGCAACTTACTTACAAGTTCCTTTTGGCCATTGAAGGAAATGACGTTGCCACCAACCTTAAATGGGCAATGTCCTCAAATTCACTAGTGCTCATGTCGAAGCCAACTTGCGAAACTTGGTTTATGGAGGGTCGCCTCAAAGCGGGCATTCACTATGTTGAAGTTGCGGATGACTACTCTGATTTAATTGAGAAAATGGAATACTACATCGCGCATCCAGAAGAAGCGGAAAGCATCATCAAAAATGCTCACGCATGGGTCGATCAGTTCCGCGATCAAAAACGCGAGCGTTTAATTTCATTATTGGTCGCGAAAAAATACTTCGAGAAATCAGGACAAATGTAACCTTGGCTCTCTTCTTAAGCCCTACTTCTGACATACTCCGCAAAAGAAGGTATTACGTTGGCCTATCTTTTGCTCTTGGAGAGCTTCGCCGCATTCTGGGCATGGCTCTCCGGCTTTTCCGTAAACTAACAGCTCTTGTGCGAAGTAACCTGGCTTGCCATCAGCTTGGGCGAAATCTTTCAGTGTGGTTCCGCCTTGCTGTATAGCGATCTCTAGCGTGGCTTTAATGTTCTCCACCAGCAATTGCCACTCTTTCTTGGTTAGCTTACCTGCAGGGCGAGTGGGATGAATACGTGATTTAAACAATGATTCGTTGGCGTAGATATTTCCGACTCCAACAACGATTTTGTTGTCCATGATGAACTGCTTAATCGCAACGCGCTTACCTTTGGCTTTCTCTGCTACGTAGTCCGCGTTGAACTCTTCAGTTAATGGCTCTGGTCCCATATGACCTAAAACTGCATGTGGCTCATTGGGCGCACTCCACAGCCATGCGCCAAAACGACGTGGATCGTTGTAACGCAGTATCTTTCCATTAGTTAGTTTGAGATCCACATGATCGTGCTTTGCTGGAGGAAAATCAGCATCTAACACACGCAGTGAACCCGACATACCTAAGTGAACAATCGCAGTTCCTTCGTCCGTTTCTATCAACAGATACTTAGCGCGGCGACTGATATTCCGAATCACCTGCCCTTCCAGCTTTTTAAGCTCTTGCGGGATATCCCAACGCAGTTTCGGGGTTCTAAATACAAATGCCTTGATCGTTTGGCCAATCATATGTGGGCTGATGCCCATTCGGCTTACTTCAACTTCAGGTAATTCAGGCATTTGATTCTCCTTACAGCGCTAAGAACTTTGATACTGGATGGCTAGCATAATCGAAAAAAGTTAAGACAAATACTGGTGATGCAAAGGGTTATTGCCAATAACGTTACTTGGGCATGATGTAATTGCCATCAACAGAAATCGCAATCCATTTTCCTTGCCAGTTTTTAAACAACCAGAAATCGTCAAGACGATAGAACGTCACTCGCTGTGGCTCCTCGAGCCCTTGATACCAAATTTCGATGCTTTCCGGTGATGATAAGCTCGGCTTCAACTGCTCGTATTGCTCTAGTGTCAGCTCAGTACCTTCCAATGACTGCCAACGAGTCACAAGCTCTTGTACGGGAATATTCGCTTTAATGTTCGATTGCCATTGGCCATTCTGCTTATCTAATTCCCAACCGGCATAGTAGATAGCACTGACGTCATGATCAGAGCGCAGCAAGTTTGGATAAGGATCCGCTGCTTCTTCAATAAGGTAAGATTTGATCCATGTTGGTGCATTGAGGATCAGCATAAATACGATGATGCCTAGGATAAGAATGTTATTCCAACGACGGCGACGAGCCGGACTTACACGCATAGTGGTTCCTAATCTCAAGTAGTTAGAGACAAACTATCAAAGCTCATCAATCTTGACTAGAACATCTGTATGCAAACGTGGTGAGGATGGAAATGAAGGAGAGATGGAGGAATTTTAGGTAATAAAAAACCCAACTCGAAAGCTGGGTTTTTCAAATCATCAAAGAGATAAAACCAATTATTTGATTTTAGCTTCTTTGTACATAACGTGCTGGCGTACAACTGGATCAAACTTCTTGATCTCAAATTTGCCTGGCATGTTACGCTTGTTCTTATCAGTTGTGTAGAAGTGGCCTGTACCTGCTGAAGATACTAGACGGATTTTCTCACGAACGCCTTTCTTTGCCATTGCCTATTTCCTCTTAAACGTTTTCGCCACGTGCACGCATATCAGCAAGAACAGTATCAATACCCTTCTTGTCGATGATACGCATACCTTTTGCAGATAGGCGTAGTTTAACAAAACGTTTTTCGCTCTCTACCCAGAAACGATGAGTTTGTAGGTTCGGCAGAAAACGACGCTTAGTAGCATTTCGTGCGTGTGAACGGTTGTTACCCGTTACTGGACGCTTACCAGTTACTTGGCATACTCGTGACATGAATGTCTTCTCCAAAATCGTTTCAGCTCGATATCAACCTTGGTGGCCGAACCTCTCTATTTCTTGGAAAGAAGTTAGAGGTTAAGAACCGCTATGGAAAATCCATACAAGGCTATCAAAGGTCGCGCATTATACTAACTTGATATGCATTGCTCAAGACCCGAACAGATCCTTTTTACAGGTTTTCGTGATCTTTTTTTAGACAGCAGGTTTTTTCTAGCAGTCCAAGCTGAATTCAGTTAAAAATTTAGTGGCGAGGATGATAGCAGATTTTTAGCAACTAACAACCTAAAAAACGCACAGTTATATCCAACCTCTTTCGGCAAAAGAGACGCTTTCCCCATCTCCGATAACGAAATGGTCCAAAATTCGAATATCCACCAGCGCTAAAGCGTCGATTAAACGCCTGGTAATCCTTCTATCTGCTTGGCTAGGTTCCGCCACACCTGACGGGTGGTTGTGAGCCAAAATCAATGCAGCGGCGTTGTGGTGCAAGGCGCGTTTGACGACTTCTCTCGGATAAACCGATGCAGCATCGAGTGTACCTTCGAATAAAATCTCATCTTTTATCACCCGATGTTGGTTATCTAAGAAAAGAATGTAAAAAGCCTCTCTTTGACGGTCTCTTAATATAGAGGAAAGATAAAGTTTGGTTTGTTCAGGGCTGGTTAACGCGTCACCACGTTTTAATGTCTCAGCTAAATAGCGTTGCGTCATTTCCAAAACAGCTTGTAACTGCACGTATTTCGCTTGCCCTAACCCTTTATGCTGGCAAAAATCTTTCTCTGAGGCAGAGAACAGCTGGCGCAGTGATCCAAAGTCTTGAATAAGAAAGTCAGAAAGCTCTATTACGTTCATGCCTTGCGTGCCTGTACGTAGGAAAATTGCAAGTAACTCCGCATCCGATAGCGCTTGCGGACCGCGTTGCAGCAATTTCTCTCTTGGCATGGACTCGTTAGGCAAGGTTTTCAGTGTCATTAGGCGGTTCTCTCTTTAAGTGAGCGCCTATTGCACAAAATAAAAAGCGAAAGTCGAACCTGACTTTCGCTTTTTTCGTTCCATCTTTGTATTTGCTGTAATAATGCAATTTATCAACAACCACCTGCTACAACGCCTTCCTACCTTTCTTACTCGACACTGAACCACCAACTCTCTATACAGACTGGCTGTATTGCACGCAATACTGCCCGCTCCAGTTTTGTCTGAAAAGATTAATATTCTGTAGTTTGATATGGATTAGCTTCTCATCAGATTTGCTTAGGCGATGAGAGATTCAGTTGTGCTAAACTCGTCGCCAGAAAAATTGGAGATCTCACATGCAAACACTAGCAGGAAAGAAAATTCTACTCGGCATCAGTGGCGGTATTGCCGCGTATAAATGTGCGGAACTAACCCGTCGCCTAATAGAAAGAGGCGCGCAAGTTCAAGTAGTGATGACCAAAGCGGCGAAGGAGTTCATTACTCCCTTAACCATGCAGGCAGTCTCTGGGCGTCCGGTGTCGGACAGCTTGTTAGACCCAGCAGCAGAAGCGTCGATGGGTCACATTGAACTGGCAAAATGGGCAGATTTGGTTCTTCTTGCTCCTGCAACTGCAGATTTGATTGCACGTATGTCGGCAGGCATGGGTAATGATTTACTCACCACGTTAGTGCTTGCGACTGATTCACCAGTAGCGGTATCTCCGGCAATGAATCAACAGATGTACCGCAATGTCGCAACTCAAGAAAACATCGCGACACTGGCACGCCGTGGTATGCACATTTGGGGCCCTGCGGCCGGTGAGCAAGCGTGTGGTGATGTTGGTCCTGGTCGAATGCTAGAGCCAATGCAGTTAGTGCATATGTGTGAGCAGTTCTTCCAACCGAAGCTGCTGGTAGGAAAATCGGTACTGATCACCGCAGGTCCAACTCGTGAAGCAATTGATCCAGTACGTTACATTTCTAACCACAGTTCAGGAAAAATGGGCTTTGCACTAGCAAATGCAGCAGCACAACTAGGTGCGAAGGTCACGCTAGTCAGTGGGCCTGTCAGCTTGAATACGCCAGCGGGTGTTGAGCGTATCAATGTTGCAAGTGCACAAGAGATGCATGATGCAGTAATGGCTCACGCGCCTAACCACGATGCTTTCATTAGCTGCGCCGCCGTAGCCGATTACCGCCCAGAAAATGTAGCGTCTCAAAAGTTGAAAAAGACGGAAAACAACGATCAGATGACCATCAACATGGTCAAGAATCCTGATATCGTAGCGACCGTCGCCAATATGGTAGAGCAACGTCCATTCACAGTTGGGTTCGCAGCAGAGACCAATGACGTAGAAACCTATGCTCGCGGTAAGCTGGTAAAGAAAAACCTCGATATGATTTGTGCGAACGATGTTTCTGTTGAAGGCCAAGGTTTTAACAGTAACGACAACGCCATCACTTTATTCTGGCCAGAAGGCGAGCAGGCGTTGGCATTAGAATCCAAAGAAGCGTTAAGTTTCAGAATTTTGGAAAAAATGCACGAATTGATGTAATTGCCATTCGCTTTTCATAGAAAACTGGCACAAATTTGGTACAAACATGACAAGTGAGGGTGTTAAAGCTCCCATTACCTCCTCACTGGTCTAGTTTGATGCCAAAGAGCGTCTTATAATCCCCTCCGCTCAACTTTGTATTTTGAAAGGAAGTAACTAAATGGCCGGCAGTAAAAAAACCAATCGTCGTGAAGAAATCTTGCAAGCTCTCGCGCAGATGCTTGAATCTACAGAAGGTGCTTCACGCATTACTACGGCAAAATTGGCGAAACAGGTCGGTGTTTCAGAAGCGGCACTTTACCGCCACTTCCCAAGTAAAGCTCGCATGTTTGAAGGCTTGATTGAGTTCATCGAAGAAGCACTCATGACACGCATCAACCGTATTTTGGATGATGAGAAAGACACGCTGGAGCGCATTCGTATGGTAATGCACCTTATTCTGGCATTCTCAGAACGTAACCCGGGTTTGACACGCATTCTTTCTGGCCATGCTCTAATGTTTGAAAATGAGCGCCTACGCGATCGCATCAACCAACTGTTTGAACGTATCGAAACGCAACTTCGTCAGATCCTTCGTGAACGTAAGATCCGTGAAGGCAAATCGTTCCCAGTGGAAGAGCGCATTTTGGCGGCTCAAATCCTAGGACAAGTTGAAGGCAGCTTGAACCGCTTTGTTCGTAGTGATTTCAAATACCAACCAACGGCGAACTTTGACGAGTATTGGGCACTTCTTAGCGCACAAATTAAGTAGAGATTATGAGTAAAGACAAATTCACTAAGCCGGAGTTTTCTCTTTCCCTTCTCCACCCCCGTAACTGGGGCGTTTGGCTCGGCTTTGGCTTTTTGGCTATCGTGGTCAATATCCTTCCATACCGCATGCTCCTATCGTTAGGTCGCACACTTGGTCACCTTGGTATGCGTTACGGCAAAGGTCGTGTCCATGTTGCGACACGTAACCTTGAGTTGGCTTTCCCAGATAAAACGCCTGAAGAGATCCAACATATCGTTGAAGAGAACTTCAAAAACACCGGTATGGCGCTGATCGAAACCGGCATCACTTGGTTCTGGCCAACATGGCGTTTCAAAACTCTGATTGTCGAAAAAAACCTAGGCGCTCTGCGTGAGAAAAATGCAGAAGGCAAAGGCGTACTGTTGTGCTGCGTGCACGCACTCAATCTTGAAATCACGGCGCGTGCCTTTGCAGTGCTTGGCGTGGCGGGTTACGGCGCATTTCGTCCGCACAACAACCCTGCGTACAACTTCATTCAGTACTGGGGTCGCACACACAACGGCAACAAGCTGATTGATCGTAAAGACGTTAAACATATGATTCGCGTTTTACGTAGCGGTGAGCGTTTGTTCTACTTACCGGACCACGATTACGGTCGTAACAAGTCAGTATTCGTGCCTTTCTTCGCAGTTGAAGACGCTTGTACCACGACAGGCACCAGCATTCTGGCTTACACGTCTAAGTGCTCGATTATTCCGGGCTCTGGCTTCCGTAATGAAGATGGCAAGTATGAAATCATCGCTGATAAGTGTATTGAAGCTGACTATCCGAAAAAAGACGAAGTTGCAGCAGCGGCTTACATGAACACCTTTGTGGAAGAAGTGATTCTGCGCGCACCAGAGCAGTGGATGTGGCTGCACAAACGCTACAAGACCATGGCTGATGAAACTGCGCCAAAAGGCATTCGCTACAAGTAAGTGATAAAGATAAAAGAAAGGGGCTGATGGATATCCACCAGCCCCTTTTTCTTTAATGATGAAAGAACAATTAAATGCCGTATTCCGCGCGGTACGCTTTTACTGCTTCTAGGTGCTCTTTGTCTGTACCTTTCTCTTCAAGGAAAGTCACAAGGTCTGTCAGGCTAACGATTGAGATGATTGCACAACCGAAATCACGCTCCACTTCTTGAATCGCAGATAGCTCACCTTTGCCTTTTTCTTGGCGGTCAATCGCAACTAACACACCTGCTAGGTCCGCACCGTTTGCTTGGATGATTTCCATTGATTCGCGAATCGCGGTACCTGCTGTGATTACGTCATCTACTAGCATGATACGACCTTCAAGCGCCGAGCCTACAAGGTTACCGCCTTCGCCGTGGCCTTTTGCTTCTTTACGGTTGAAGCAGTAAGGCGTGTCGATGTCGTGGTGATCCGCTAGCGCTACTGCTGTTGTCGTCGCGATTGGGATACCTTTGTACGCAGGGCCAAACAGTACATCAAACTCAATGCCTGAATCCGCAAGCGCTGCTGCGTAAAAACGACCAAGACGCGCTAGGTCACGACCAGTATTGAAAAGACCAGCGTTAAAGAAGTACGGGCTTTTACGGCCAGATTTCAAAGTAAACTCACCAAACTTAAGAACTTCTTTCTCAAGTGCAAACTCAATAAATTCACGCTGGTATGCTTTCATTATTTTCTCTCTAAATGCAGGCTTGGTATCCATATTCCCAAGCAGTTAATAAACACTAATGCGTTATCTCCTAAGTAGATGGATTTACAGCTAGGCAGCAAGTTTTTCTATCCCTATGAGCATAGTTTTCTATGTGATTAGGGTAGAAAAATGAAGCGAACAACGCTGTAGATTCATATACGACGGAGATAAAAAAATAGCCCCCATAATGGGAGCTATCAAAATCAATTGGCTAACGCCGCCTTCTGCGCTGCGACAATTTCTGTAATGCCGACTTTCGCCGACTCTAACAGTGCCATCAGCTGCTCGTGACTGAACGGTTCACCCTCTGCGGTGCCCTGAATTTCAATCATCTTGCCTTCTTCTGTCATTACAACGTTCATGTCTGTGTCTGCCGCTGAATCTTCAACGTACTCAAGGTCACACAGAACATCATCACCTAGCAAACCAACTGAAACTGCCGCTACGTGGCCTTTCATTGGGTTTGCTTTTAGCTTGCCGCTATCCACTAGGTGTTGGAACGCATCTGCCATTGCAACGCTTGCGCCGCTGATAGATGCAGTGCGAGTGCCGCCGTCTGCTTGGATAACATCACAGTCAACTGTGATCATGAACTCACCCATCGCTTGTAGATCAACCACAGCGCGTAGGCTACGTGCGATCAAGCGTTGGATTTCCATAGTACGACCGCCTTGCTTACCGTTCGCAGCTTCACGACGCGTACGCGAGTGAGTTGCACGAGGTAGCATACCGTATTCAGCCGTTACCCAGCCTTTACCTTGACCTTTTAGCCAACGAGGCACAGATTCTTCAACGGTCGCATTACACAACACTTTGGTGTTACCAAATTCAACTAACACTGAGCCTTCAGCGTAAGCTGTGTAGTTACGAGTAATTTTGATTGGGCGAACTTGGTCCGCCTTGCGATCGTTTGGACGCATGGGCATCTACCTTAAGTAATGAGGAGAAGACGATTTGGTTGGGCGCAGATTATAACGGAATCGATTAAATAAAGCTATCTGGACAATCTCGACTCAGAATAGCAAAGCCACTGCCATTTGGCTGTGCTACTATTGCGGGGTAATTTTCAGCAAATTAGAAGACAGGAAAATTCAATGATTTACAGTATGACAGCGTACGCGCGTAAAGAAGTGAAAGGCGATTGGGGCAGCGCAGTGTGGGAAATCCGCAGTGTAAACCAACGCTACCTAGAAACTTACTTCCGTATGCCAGAGCAGTTCCGTGCTCTTGAGCCAGTACTGCGTGAGCGTTTTCGTAAGCGCCTAGCACGCGGCAAAGTAGAATGTAGCCTGCGTTTTGAAGCGAACCCAGCAGCAAAAGCGGAGCTAAGCATCAATGAAGCACTTGCGAACCAAGTGATCAAAGCCGCTGAGCAAGTGATGCACATGACTGGTGAGCTAAGCCGCATCAACCCATTCCAAGTAATGCAATGGCCAGGTGTGATGGAAACGCCAGAGCAGAACATGGATGAGGTAAACAAAGAACTGCTTGCTGCTTTTGACGAAGCAATCAGCGAGTTCATCGACGCGCGTGGCCGTGAAGGCGACAACATGAAAGCGCTTATCGAGCAACGCCTAGAAGCGATCACATCAGAAGTTGTGAAAGTACGCGCACGCATGCCAGAAATCCTAGAGTGGCAACGTGAGCGCCTGTTCTCGAAGTTTGAAGATGCGAAAGTAGAGCTAGACCCATCTCGCGTTGAGCAAGAACTTATCCTTCTGGCACAGAAATCAGACGTAGCAGAAGAGCTAGATCGTCTTGATTCTCACGTGAAAGAAACCACAAACATCCTGAAGAAAGGTGGCGCAGTTGGCCGTCGTCTAGATTTCATGATGCAAGAGTTCAACCGTGAGTCGAACACGCTAGCGTCAAAATCTATCAGCACAGACATCACCGCATCAGGTGTTGAACTGAAAGTTCTGATTGAGCAAATGCGTGAACAGATCCAGAACATCGAATAACAGACCTTTCGATTTATCTTCTAAAGCCCTGCATTGCAGGGCTTTTTTAATGACCTTTAGTCTGTGTTAGGCATTGAGATTCTTCATACAATGCTCACATAGCACCGGCTTTGGCTCTGCAGATTTAAGGCGAAAGCGCTGCCAGAAAGCAGGCTCGGCTTTCGTTACAAAAATACCCCCGAGTAATGGCAGCAGCAGGGCAACAGAAACCAACGACAAACTGTTACCCGCAATCCATGTTGAAAGGCTAAGCGCAATCAACGGGAAAAACAGAAAACAGATCGAGGCAGTAAATGGCGTCGACACCTGTCCAAGTTTAAAGTACGCCACAATGCCACCTACGCTGGCAAACATACCAAGGTAAATCACCGCGGTAATCGAATCTATTGAGAACTGAGAAATGTCTGGCCGTTCAACAAGCAGTGAGGTGATAAACAACAATACGGAAGCGACAAAGCTAGGAAAGGCGTTGTAAGTCAGTACTGGAATGCCCTTACAGAACTTTTCGACAAACACATACATCACCGAATGAATCGCGACCGCCCCACCTAAAGCGAGAAAGCCCAGTAGATAATCGTCGCCACCTAAACTCATCTCTTTAGCCAGAATCAGAATTAAGCTCAGAACCGCCACCAAAAGACCAGCAACTTGCGATTTCCGTAACCTAAGCCCAAGGAACAAGCTCGATGTCACCATCACTGCTATCGGCATATTGGCGAAGATGATCGAAGCAAGACCTGATGAAATGTACTGTTCGCCAAAAATCATCAAGGTAAATGGAATCGCGAAATAGAAAATCGCGACCACGAACATCCAAAATACTTTTCCCTTAGGAAAGAACAAGGGCTGATTGAGGTGTTTTGCCAACATGATTAATAGCGGCGCTGCGATCAAAAAGCGCAGTCCGGTAGCAAAAATGGGCGGAATAGTTTGCACCGCCACTTCCATCGCAAACCACGTGGTACCCCAAATTAAACAAACAGACACAAACAAGATGATTGGTAAATGCTTATGCGTCATAGCGACCTCCCGCTTTCCGGTTGATAACAAGGTTTGGCAGGTGCGCAGCAAGGTGCTCGTTACGAGCAATTAGATTAGTTTTCATTTTTCATTCCCATCACAGGATGGTGCAAATAGAGAGCTATTCACACGCATAACAAATTCACACGGCAATTCGTGCAGTAACATTGTTGGCAGCGATACGCTGCGAGATAGGAATTAAGCTATCGGAGGACGATAGTGAGAGTGCATGTCTGCACTGGTGTAGAGGGCGGCTTCACTTACCGCTATTTCATCTCGGAATGGAGCCTCATAAGATCTTGGCTGAGTTTCAACAACAGCCGTACCCGATGCGTGGCCATGGGAGCAACACTGCTTTTCAAAGCATGTTCCGCCAGGTTCACAACAACCCGGTTCGTCCTGTTTAGCTGAGCCAAAGGTTAAATCACAGTAGCTAATATGCAGAGACTCAGCCGTCGTGATGTGGCTCACTGTTGATGGTATTTCTGCACGAGCGATACCGCTTGAAAGCGCAAATGCAATCAAGAAACTCAACAGAAAATAAATTGTCGATATGCTTTTCGCCAACATCACAATATCTCATCAGAACAGGTAAAAAGGTTATTGTGAAGATACTCATCAATTAGACAAGAAACAAGATGGCTTGAGATGACTTTACACTTTTTTACCCCAATGCCATTTGGATGTGATTCCCCTTCACACAAAAAATTAAGCCTCGCACTGAGCGAGGCTTAACATCATTCGTCTTTTTCGGCGGTTTGATTATTGATATACGGCCAATAATGGTGACCAACTCGAATAACCAAGGTTGCAGCCGCCAGAATAAATGCCGCTAAAGATAACCACACGATCATCACTGAATCGAGCTCTTTCATACCTAAAGTGATATAACGAGCAATCGCCATCATAGCAATGTAGATCGGGTATCGAACCGGTATCTTACCGTTCATCACGAACTGCCCGACCATGGCCAGCACTTCCAGATAGATGAACATTAATAGGATGTCATCGAGTGACACGCGCTTTTGCACATATATATGGACAAACTCTTCAACCATCGCCCACACCGTCGCCATCGTGATGGCAACCAAAAGTACGGCTTCAAGCAGGTGAAACAGCTTCAGAAATGGACGACTGAATGATTTAGGTAAATGCGACGGCATAGTCAACTATCCAAACAAATCAAAGGAATAAGCTTGCAGTATAGCATGCTCTTTTCAAGAAGCTGAAGACGCATCCTCCCTCCAGTTATAAAAATACGCTCATAATAAAAACGCTCCAACTAAGTGGAGCGATTTCGATGATGATTTTACTCGGCGGATGGCATTACGCCACTTGCTGCTTTTTTTCTGCTAAGCGCTTTTTCTTGCGATACTTCGGATGAGTAATTGGGATCGCAGAGAGGAGCTTCTTGGTGTAGTCATTTTGAGGGTTCGCGTAGATTTCTTTCGCGTTACCCGCTTCGACTACCTTGCCAAAATACATCACCGCCACTTTGTCAGAGACATGCTTCACAACAGACAAATCATGCGAGATAAAGATAATCGCTAAATTCATCTCTTGTTGCAGTTGAAGCAGTAAGTTTAGGATTTGCGCCTGAACCGATACGTCCAATGCCGACACCGATTCATCACAAATCAGCAACTTAGGCTTAAGTGCAATCGCACGTGCAATACCAATACGCTGACGCTGACCACCTGAAAACTCATGCGGATAGCGGTTCACTGCGGTTTCTGGCAAGCCAACTTTAACCAGTAGCTCTTTCACCCATTGCTTACGCTCTGCAGAAGTACCGATATTGTGAATCACATACGGCTCTTCGAGAATCATGCCAATGGTATGACGTTGGTTGAGTGATTCCATTGGGTCTTGAAAGACAATCTGCATGTCTTTACGCAACGAACGCATTTCTTTGACAGAAAACTTGGTGATGTCTTTACCTTCAAAGAAAATCTTACCTTCCGTTGGCTCGTACAACTTGAGAATCGTGCGGCCAAGGGTACTCTTACCACAACCAGACTCACCTACTAGGCCAAGGGTTTCCCCCTCACCTACTGATAGCGACACACCATCTACCGCTTTGATGGTGTAGCCTTTCTTAAACAGTCCTTTACCAGATACAAAGTGCTGCTTAAGATTTTCAATTCTTAATACTTCTTTGGCCATAACATCCTCTTTTATGACTTGTTCACTTTGCACCAGTTAGCTAGCAAACATGCTGGCATCGATCGGTTTAATGTCGATCATTTGCTTAGGCTCGTTATCTAAGCTTGGCATCAAGCCCATCAAACGTTCAGTGTATGGGTGTTGCGGGTTATCGAATAGCTCGAAAATCTCTGCCTTTTCAACAATACGACCACCATACATCACCGCCACGTCATCACACACTTCAGCAACTACACCAAGATCGTGGGTAATGAAGATCATCGCCATGCCCGTTTCTTCTTGCAGCTCGTTCATTAGTTCAAGAATAGACGCCTGTACCGTTACATCCAGTGCAGTGGTTGGCTCATCACAAATCAGAATATCGGGCTTACACGCCAACGCCATGGCGATCATCACACGCTGACGCATGCCGCCAGACAGATTGTGTGGATACTCATTCAAGCGCTTTTCTGGCATTGGGATTTTCACTTTCGCCAACATTTCAATGGCGTAAGCTTCACGTTCTTTCTTATCCAACTCAGGACGGTGTAGCTCTAGCACCTCACAAAGCTGACGACCAATAGAGTGCACTGGGTTAAGCGCCGTCATTGGATCCTGGAAGATGATTGAAATGCGATCACCGCGCATGGCATACATTTCTTCTGCCGGCAGTGTCACCAAGTTTGTACCGCGGTAATCAACCTCACCATTGACGATATTACCGTAAGGTTTCGGCAGCAAACCCATGATGGACATGGAGGTCACACTCTTACCACTGCCCGATTCGCCTACTAGGCCAAGGGTACGCCCAGCGCGAACATCAAAGTTCACGCCATGCAGTACTTTCACTGGGCCGTCATCAGTAGTGAATTCCACTTCTAGGTCTTTAACACTCAGGATTACATCGTTTTCCATAACACATCCTTACAGCTTATACGTGTCATCAACGACAACAACCGGTTCAAAGGTTTTACCCGACTTCATCGCCTTTTGGGTTTGTTTCTTAGCGTCCTTATCAATCCAGTAAGTACCATCGCCAATAATGCGACCACTGAACAACGCTTCTGTCATTCGGTTCATTGGCTTCTCAGGCAGTTTCAACCAGCTCCAATGGCCGTAACGAACGTATGGCACCATATAACCCGGAACAATCACGTGCGCGTCAATGATGTCGCGCTGGATTTCATGACCCAATTGGATCTTCTTATCCATGTCCATATTGAAACGGTACTCGATGATTTTCTCATCAAGCTCTGGTGTGCTGTAGTTTGTGAACGAGTTAGTTTGTGGCTTGTTGGCATTCACTGAGTGAAAGTACTCCCAGTATGTTGGGATCTCAGACGACGTACCCATATCGAAAAACGCTAAATCGTGCTTTTTCTCGCGTACGTATTTGAACATCGATGAGCCATCGATCAATTTAAGTTCAATATCCAAACCAGCCAACTTCGCTTGCTCACGCACAAATGCGATACGAGGTGTTTGCACTGGCGATGCATAGGTCAACTCGAAGCTCAAGCGTTGCCCTTTGTCATTGACACGGATACCATCGGAGCCAATCTTATCGAAACCAGCTGCAGCAAACGCCTCCACCGCTTTTTCTGGATCAAACTTTGGTGCTTTCGCGTCTGGCAGGGTGTACTTACCATACCCGTAGCCTGTTGGGTTAGGTTTACGGCTGTAATCACCACGCATGATGTTTTCGATCATGCCATCAAAATCGATCGCGTATGTAATACCCTTACGGATGTTTAAATCATCCAATAGTGGCATTGCAGTGTTCATCCAAACGCCGCCAGCGCCAACAGGGTATTGGTTGTAACCCCAAAACTTCTGGATGTAGCCTTTTTGATAAGGTGCGGTATTGGACTTATCATGCCATAAACTCGGTAGCACAAGGCCAAACGCATCTAAACTGCCTTTCTCGAAGTGCTTCTTGGCGATATCGTTATCACGAATAACCGTGATGCGAATCTTGTCTACGTTATAGCGGTTCTCGTAGTACTTATTGGTATAACCCCACCAGTCCTCACCGACGTGCTTAAAGGTTACGCTTTTACCTTTTTTGATATCGTCTAGGTAGTAAGCACTGGTCGTAGGCTCGCTCTTAAAGTTGTAATAGCGGACAAAGTTGTCGTGAATACCATCACCGTTCTCATCTTTCTTTGGATTCGCATAGAAGTGAGCAGGACGAGGACGCAGCGCCCCCATTCTTAACAACAACTCTTCGGGATTAAGTTCTTTCGCTGCCTTCACGGCGAACGTATGATCATCAAACTTAATCACATCAGCGACAGTTTTGTTGTAGTAATCGTTGTACCAAGGCTCGAGAATGTCTTTCGAACGATAGAACTTAAGCATGAAAACAAAATCGTCTGCCGTGACTGGTTTGCCATCGGACCATTTCGCTTCTGGGTTTAGTTTGAAGTAAACCGTCTTATTATCACCAGCTAGTGCCCACTCATTGGCTAACTCTGGGATGAATTCTAGAGTATCTGGGTGACGTACCACCAAGCCCGGTGTTTCATCCAAGATATAAGAACGCAAACCTGAGTTCGCATCAGGGCCAACGCTGCGTAAAGTCTGCGGAAAGCTCGACATATACGCTCGGAAAGTACCACCGCGTTTTGCTTCAGGAGAGCCATATTGTGGCTCATCCCAGTTTGTTTGCCAGTTTAAGTCAGCCGGAAGCGTTGCTGACATCGCACCAAAACTTAGGGCGCTCAGCGTGGACGCTAAAAATAATTTTTTCATAAAACTTCCCTTTTTTATGCTTTGCTCACAATGCTTGCTTAAACATAGCGTGTGAATTTTTTCGGGTCGAAAGCTGCTCGAATTGCTTCACCGATAAAGGTCACCATCACCAATACCAGTACAATTGAAGTCACTACTGAAGACACAATCCATGGCGAGTCTAGGTTTGACTTACCTTGCTGCAGCAGTTCACCCCAACTTGGTGTTGGTGGCATCAGACCAAGGCCTAGGTAATCTAGCGCGGTCAGTGCCGTGATGTTGGCCGCGATAGTAAATGGCGCAAGCGTCACGATCATCACCATGGTATTTGGTAGGATATGATTAAACAAAATACGACCTGTTGATGCTCCTAGCGCACGCGCTGCCATCACATATTCGCGAGCCGATTCTTTATAGGTCATGGTACGCATGTACCAAGTCATCCCCATCCAACCAAACAGTACGTTAATGGCGACGAACAAGGTAAAGGTGGGTTGCACAATGGATACCAAGATCATGATGACGTACAAGAACGGCACCATAGACCACACTTCGATCAAGCGTTGAACAAACAGGTCGAACTTACCGCCCCAGAAGCCCATAGCACAGCCAACGGCAGTACCAATCGCATAAGAGATTGCCATTGTTAGTAGCGCAAATCCCATCGCAGTACGGAAGCCGTAAACCAATCGAGCCAAAATATCACGACCGATTACATCCGTACCTAGGTAGTGTTTATTTTCAGCATCGGGTGCCGTTGGAGGGAAATCACCACTGAAGTCTTGCTCGTATGGGTTCCAAGGAACAATCGGTAGAATCACGAAGTTATCGCCGCCTTCAGCTTCAAATACTTTCTGCAGCTCTCGATAATCGGCTTCACTCGAAGAAGCTTGGCCAAACTCGCTACCTAAACGTACATCACTGACGACTGGGAAATAGTAACTACCATCGTACTTTACCATTAAAGCTTTACTGTTGATCAACAGCTCCGCAAACAGAGAAAGGATCAACATGGTGGATAAGATCAAAAACGACCAGTAGCCACGTTTGATTTCTTTAAAGTGACGGATTTTCTTTTGAGTTAATGGGCTAACTTTAATCATATTACGCTCCAAACTTCACACGTGGGTCGACTAAAGCAACACAGATATCTGAAATGATATTACCAATCAGCAGTAATACCGCGTTGATAGCTACGATGCCCATTACTACAGGGTAGTCACGCTCCATGATGGATTCATAACCAAGCAGACCGATACCATCAATGTTAAAGATTACTTCGATAAGGAATGCACCTGTCATGAAGAACAGCAGTGAGTTACCAAAGTGAGAAGCGATAGGGATCAAGCTATTGCGCAAAGCGTGCTTACGTACCGCTTTCTTAAACGGTAAGCCCTTAGCAATCGCAGTACGAATGTAATCTGACGATAAGTTTTCCATCAGGTTGTTTTTCATCGTCATCGTCAGCGTTGCAAAGTCACCAATCAAGTAACAGATCAGAGGCAATACCGCATGCCACATAATGTCTTTTGCGCGCTCAAAGAAGGTTTCGTAATCATCAAAATCATCGCCAACAAAGCCCCCCATTGGGAACCATTCTAGGTGATAACTAAATAGCGTAATCAGCAAAACACCAACCACATAACCCGGTAAGGCGTAGCCGACAAAGATGAGAATGGAAGAAGCGGAATCAAATACGGAGCCGTGTTTAAGCGCTTTATAATAGCCGAGCGGAATTGAGATAAAGTAACTGATAAAAAAGGTCATTCCGCCATAAAACAGAGATACAGGTAAACGCTCGGCAATCATGTCAGATACCGGTTCGTAGTATCGGGTAGATTCACCCAAATCAAGCGTAACCAAGCGACTTAACCACTCAACATACGCTTCCATGACTGGTTTATCTAAACCGTAAAACGCATTAAGTTCTGCGATTTGCTCATCAGAAAGTGCGGTGTTACCACCAGCGGAGGTCATTGAAGCGGCGCCATCACCTTGCGCTTGCATTTGTGACAGCATGCGCTCTACTGGCCCACCGGGAACAAATCGAGTGATCGCGAAGATAAGAATGGTAATTCCGAGAAACGTTGGGATCACCAGCGCTAAACGGCGTAAAAAGTACGACAGCATATACAACTTGCTCCTTGTCTACTGTCCATTATTAGGCGGGGTTGGATAGGAAAAATCCGGCCCAAAATGGTGCATTTCTATCCTGTAGTAACTAAAGCTGTTGAAACACACTCCCTGAATTTCAAAAGCCAGTTTTTTCCACTACTGCAATAATTTCAGCGTCATATTTATCTTGAATCTGAGTAAGCTTCAAGTGTTTGAATCCAAAACATGACAAATTTCTTCCGATGTCGAAAAATAGAAATATTTTTGTAAATAATTATAAAAAACCACAAAACCAATTCACACAGAATATCAATCTAGGCACTCTAGAGCCAAAACCCTATATAAACATGCAAATATGAAGAATAAATAGACAAAACAACTTAACTTCCATTTGACCCTAAAATACGAGTGAGCCCTTTTATTACGGTGGGTATCATATTCTGATACCACCCCATGCGATCGAGTTAACATACAGAGCATTCCATAAAAACCTCATAACAGAATAATTCTCTACATACACACCAACTTTCAGTACCAATCGCCCACTTAAAAACTATAGGCAAGATAAGTCATTAATCTTTACAAGAAACACAAAATACGGTGTTTTATTAAAATTTAATCTCAGTTTATAAGCACCACACAGTAAAATATGCTGTAATTCACTTCACTTTTGGCTTTTTACATCTTTTTTACATTTCTTTATCTCTGTTTGCTACTGGTTTGACTTCCTTTTTTCATCTCGGTTATACATGTCCAGAGCGCTAACGAAATATTAACGCCACAATTGGTCTTTATATGACCGCACATAGGAAATAATAATAATCGGAGCAACAAGGATGTATAAAAACACAACCGCTTTATCTGTTGCGATCAGCCTTGCACTGGGAACCGCAGCAGTGGCACCTCTAGCAGCACAGGCAGAAGAGCAGCAAGTTGAAAAACTTCAAAAAATGAAAGTTACTGGTTCGCGCCTAACGCGAGCGTCTATGGAAGGAAGCACACCAGTAGCGGTTATCGGCCGAGCAGAAATTGAGCGCGCCGGTGATATCTCTATCGCTGATGTACTACGTAAATCTTCATTCAACTCTTTCGGTTCATACAGCGAAAGTTCAGGTAGCTCTTGGCAGAGCCAAGCAACCATGTCACTACGTGGTCTAGGTGCTTCACGAACACTTGTTCTAATCAACGGTAAGCGTCTACCAGGTTCTGCAACAATGGGCGGCGGCGCAGCAAACCTGAACGTCATTCCAGCAGCTATCGTTGAGCGCGTAGAGGTAATGGCCGATGGTGGTTCTGCAGTATACGGTTCAGACGCTGTTGCAGGTGTTGTGAACGTAATTCTAAAAGACGAGTTTGACGGCATTAACATAACTGTTGGTGGCGGCATCCCTTCGCAAGAAGGCGGTGACGAACAAAACTTCTCTATCGTAACGGGTACTTCTGGCGAAAAAGGTAATATTTACTTCTCGTTTGAACACGATTCCAAAGGCGAGATCTACCAAAGAAACCGTGACTACTTGAGCTCAAAGAACACTAGCTCAGATAACTACTTTGACATGTCTGGCGTAAGTATTTACGGCCGTAACGTATATCATGATGGCAAACTAAAGCCTCTGAACGGTTATGAAACTGATGCGAAGTGTGACTCTTCCAAAGGCTTCGTGGGTATTACTGAATACCCTGGTCTTGGCCCTATGTGTGGTTATGATTACACCTCAGAAGCAGCTCAAACCGCTTCTCTTGAACGAAATACAGTTTTTGTAAATGGTAATATTTTCCTATCAGATACAACAACCTTTAACGCACAAATGCTTTTAAGCCGTAACGAAAGCTTCGGTCGTTTTGCCCCAGCTGCGGGTTACTTTGAAGTTGATCCTACAACATCAGGCGGCGCTGATTTCTTTACAGAGAACGGCTTGGACCCATCTAAGGGCCCTGCAAGTGTTTACTACCGTTTCACGAACGTAGGTACGCGTGACACAAACGTTACGGATTTCCAAGCGGATATGAAAGCGGGTCTAGACGGCTCCTTCTATACTGACGGATTTGGTGAGGTAATCTGGGAAACAGGCTACCACCTTAACTACTCAAACAGTAATGAACGCGGTACTGGTTATGTTCTACGCTCACCAGCAGAAGCATTGGCTAACTCTGGTCAATTCGTAAATGGCGAGTTTAGTGCTGACGCGACTAAAGATCTGGCCGCGACTACTGCTCGTGAATCACAAATGGAAATGCACCAGATCAATGGTGGTTTACAGTTCGACCTAGCAGATATCGGTGATGTAACCATTCCACTATACGTTGGTGCTGAAGCAACAACGTATGACTACTTTGACCAATACGATTCACAAAGTGAAGCGGGTAACATCATTGGTAGTGCTGGTAACTCAGCTGCTGGTGACCGCCAAACATACGCACTCTTTGCAGAATCTCTGATCGCATTCACAGATGAGCTAGAAATGAACGTAGCACTACGCTACGACCACTACAGCGACTTTGGTAGTGCTGTTTCACCAAAAGCATCATTCCGTTACCAACCTCTCGACAACTTAATGTTCCGAGCTGGCGCAGGTATGGGCTTCCGCGCTCCTTCTCTAAGCAACCTTTACGGTGCGGATAGCGAATCAAATGACTACGCAAAAGACTACGTTTACTGTGAAGACCAAGGTATCTCTGATGCAGATTGTCCTGAGAAGCAGTACACAACAACGCGTACATCAAATGAAGATCTAGATGCTGAAACATCAACATCATTTAACTTCGGTGTAAGCTACTCGCCAATCGAAGATCTAGCGTTAACAGCGGATTACTACAATATCCGTATTGAAGACACTATCGTGATGAACACGCTACAGAGCATGATCGACCAAGAGCGTAGCAGTGGTCAGCCGAACTCGAATATTACGCGTGACTCTGCGGGCAGTATTACGCACGCTGTAGTTCCACTATCAAACATCGGTGACCTTGAAACATCGGGTATCGACTTGAAAGTAAACTACCTATACGACTTTGATGTTGCAACTGTACGTTATGACTTTGCTGGTACTTACGTACTAGATTACAGCAGCCCTGAGTATGTTGATGGCCCAACAAACAACAAAGTCGGCCGTAACGGTCTTCCTGAGTACCGTTTCCAAACGGGTGTTGGCTTCAATGTCTTAAGTGATCACGACGTTTACCTATCTGCAGATTACATTGCTTCTCAAGCACAGGATGTAGATAAGAACTACAACAAAACAGGCAAGATCCCTAGCTACACTACTTTCAACGTAGCATACAACTACATGGCACCATGGGATGCGAAACTGACCGCAGGTGTACGTAACCTTACAGATGAAGATCCAGCATTTGAGTCTGATGGTGTGACATACAACTCTGACCTATACAGTATTCAAGGCCGAGTTTTCTTCTTAAACTACTCTCAAAACTTTTAATTAAAAACTTTGGCGCAGGAGCTTTTCCTGCGCCCCATTCGACTGACTTTTATACACTGACAAGGATGCTACTATGACGTTAAAGGAATTTGGCGTAAGTGCAGTTACTGCCGCAATTTTATCGGTAAGTGGAGCAGCTATTGCTGCAGACTCCGGTACTGTTGTCGCTAACCAAGCAAAGACAACGAAGTCTTCTCAGGCTTCACAACAAAAAATCGACGGATATGCTGAAAGTGCGGAAAGCATGCTAGCTGAATACAAAGGCTTGCTTCGCCAAATCGACAGCATGAAAGTCTACAACGAACAAATCAATCGCATGGTTCAATCTCAGCAGGGAGAGCTGGATTCATTGAACAGTCAGATTGCTCAAATCGACCAAACGGCGACTGAGGTTGTACCTTTGACGCTGAAAATGATTGATGCACTTGATGAATTCGTCGTACTCGACCTTCCTTTCCAAAAAGAAGAGCGTACCAAGCGTGTCAATGAACTGCGTGACCTAATGGACCGTGCAGACGTAACGACTTCAGAAAAATTCCGTAAAGTGATGGAAGCGTATCAAATCGAAGAAGGCTTCTCTCGCTCAATTGAATCTTACAAAGCTAGCCTAGAGCGCAACGGCGAGACCGTGACTTACGACTTCCTACGTATTGGTCGTACTGCGCTTCTATTCCAATCTCCGGATGGCGGTGAAACAGGTATGTGGAATCAACAAACCCGTCAATGGGAGTCACTACCTGAAAACTACCGTATCGCTGTACAGCAAGGCCTTCGTATCGCTAAGAAACAAGCGCCACCAGCGCTGATCAAACTGCCTGTATTTGCTGGGGAGGAATAAGAAATGAAAGGATTCAAAACTCTAGCCGCTGGTTTGCTAGCGAGCTTATTCATGATTTCTGGTGCTCAAGCTGAAGCGCCACAGAACCTATCTGAGCTACTGAAAAACGTAAAATCAGAAAGTATCGTTGAATCAAAAGAGAACAAAGCTCGTGAAGCTGAGTTCAAAAGCAACCGTGACCAACAAGCAGCACTTCTTGAAAAAGCTCGTGCAGAACTTGCAGCGCAACAAGCACTTGGTGATGAGCTAAAAGCCACGTTTGATGAAAACGACAAGCAGCTAACTGAACTGACTGAAACACTGCGCGTTCGTTCAGGTACTTTAGGTGAGATGTTTGGTGTGGTTCGCCAGTATGCTGGTGAGTTTAAAGGTCTATTTGCCGCTTCGCAAAATGCCGTTCTTTTCCCTGAGCGTGACGCTCTGCTGTCTAAACTAGCAGAAAGTAAAGAACTGCCATCAACGCAAGAACTTGAGGCGTTTTGGCACACCATCCTACAACAGGTAGTTGCATCAGGTGATACCACAACAGCTGAAGCAACCGTTGTATACGGTGAAGGTAAAGAAGCGGTACGTGACGTAACCCTAGTGGGTGAGTTTAACGCAATCGCAGATGGCAAATACGTAACTTACGTACCTCAAACTGGTAAGTTCGAAGAGCTATCACGTCAACCAAGCAAAAACATTACTGGCCTAGTTGGTGGTTTTGAAGCAGCAGACGGCACATACGAACCACTGTTTATCGACCCATCTCGTGGTGTGATTCTGTCTCTACTTGTGCAAAGCCCTACTGTTCAGGAACGTATTGACCAAGGTGGTATTGTTGGCTACGTAATCCTAGGCATGGGTGCTATCGGTGCACTTATCGCTCTCGTTTGTTACCTACGCCTATTGGTTATCGGTGGCAAAATGCGCAAACAAGCGAAATCCGACACTGTTATCCCTGGCAACCCTCTAGGTGAAGTTATCCAAGCTTACCAAGAACACAAAGGTGACAACCTTGAAGATCTTGAAGCGAAACTGGACGAAATCATCCTACGTAACGCACCGAGCATTGAACGCTTTATCAGCTCAATCAAACTGTTCGCTTCTGTAGCACCACTTCTAGGTCTACTAGGTACAGTTATGGGTATGATCGGTACGTTCCAAGCCATCACACTATTTGGTACAGGTGATCCGAAGCTAATGGCTGGCGGTATCTCAGAAGCACTTGTTACTACGATGCTTGGTCTGGTTGTCGCAATTCCTCTACTGTTCCTGTACACAATAGTACACAGTAAAGGTCGTCGTTTGGTTCAAACTCTTGAAGAACAGAGTGCAGGCTTCATCGCTCGCTATCAGGAAAAACTGCATAAAGCCGAAAGCTAAGGAGGCGTTATGTGGTGGTTAGTTGGAGAACTTGAATCAATTAGGCGCTTCTTGGGAATGGGTGGCGACGTGCTTGTCGTCATCTTTATCCTCAGCTTCATGTTGTGGGCAGTATTGCTAGAACGTTGGTTTTACTTCGCTGCCGTCGCTCCAAAAGCAATGAAAAAAGCCGTTAGCTTTTGGGAAGAGCGCTCAGAACATAAAAGCTGGAACGCTAAGATGATCCGACAAGAAATCGTTTCTCGTCAGGATATTGAGAATAAAAAGGGACTACCAATCGTTAAAGTATTGATTGCACTTTGTCCCCTACTTGGCTTGCTCGGCACCGTTGTCGGCATGATTCAAGTATTCGATATCTTAGCGGTTACAGGTACAGGAAGCCCTCGAGCAATGGCCTCGGGGATCTCAAAGGCAACAATCCCAACATTAGCGGGAATGGTGGCATCTCTATCAGGACTGTTCTTTAGTACTCGTCTTGATCATTTAGCCAAAGTCACCACGCAGAAGCTTGAAGACAAGCTAAAGCATATTGCCTGAGTAAACGGAATTAGAGGTATAGGTCATGAAGAGACGCTATAGCAATGACAGCAGTGATGAAGCTGCTATCGATATGACACCGATGCTCGACATCGTCTTCATCATGTTGATCTTCTTTATCGTAACAACATCGTTCGTTAAAGAAGCCGGTCTAGAAGTAAATCGCCCTACGGCAAGCTCAGCGCAAACCGTGAAGAAAGGTAACATCATGGTTGCCATCGGCGCTGCGGGTGATGTTTGGGTTGATAAACGTCGCATTGAAGTAGATGCCGTACGTGCCAACATCGAACGTCTACGTGCAGAAAGCCCAGACGGTGCGGTTGTTATCCAAGCGGATACTGAAGCTAACGCTGGTGTAGTCGTGAAGGTTATGGACCAGATTAAGATGGCAGGTGTAGAAAGCATCTCCATTGCCGCAACCAATAAGGATTAAGCCTATGCGGTATCTGGCCTCAATTGCACTGGCGCTCATTGTCTCCCTCGGATTGTTCTGGGGGATGGACAAGCTAGTAAACAAAGAGCGCCACGAGCTAGTGTCGAATGATGATCTCCGTATGGTTGAATTCATTCGCATTAAACCGGACGAAAAAATACAGGAGAAAAAGCGCGAACTCCCGAAACCACCACCACCGAAACGCCCACCGCCACCACCTGAAATGAAGGTGACAGCGACGGTCAAGCCGGTGATGGATCAAATCCCGATGGACATGCCAAAACTTGACTTACCAGTCAATGTTACAGGTGGTTCCGTACTCGGTCACTACTCGCAAGGTGGTGGTGCTCAACTGGCTGGAAGCGGAGGCCCTGTTCCTCTTGCAACATTCCAGCCTCAAATGCCACGTAAAGCGGCACGAGCAGGGATTGAGAAAGGTATCGTTTTAGTAGAGTTTACTGTTAACGAGCGTGGCAGTGTTCAAGATGTCAAAGTCTTAAAAGAAACTCCACGTAAGTTAGGCTTGGGTAAAGCAGCAAGAAAAACCGTATCAAAGTGGACCTTTAAACCAAAAATGGTTGATGGAAAGCCGGTTACTTCACGCTTATCGCAAGAAATTGAGTTCTCTACAAACTAAGGAGTTGCAACATGAAAACATATACAAAATTGTTAGCTTCTCTATTGGTTATTGCAGGTGCGTACAGCGCACCTGCCCTAGCAAAAACACCAGAGTTGTCTGACAGAACGTTTCGAACGGTAAATAAAGTTCAAGAACTTATCGCCGAAGAAAATTACTCTAAAGCGATTTCAAAGATTAACTCAGCGCTGGAAAGCTCTGGCAAGAAGCAATATGACAAAGCCGTTTTGCTACAACAAATGGGGTTCCTATATTCATTAAAGGACGACTACCCCAAGGCCGCGAAGTACTTTGCTCAAGCTTTGAGTTTAGACGCTCTACCGGTACCAGTAGCACAACAAGTACGTTATAGCTTAGCTCAGCTTTATCTAGCAGAAGGCCAGTTTAAAAAGTCTGTTGTTACGATGAAGGAATGGTTCAAGATTGCTGAAACGACGGAAGAAAAGCCACAAGCACACGCATACATAACATTAGCGAGTGCTTATGTTCAGTTATCTGATTACAAAAATGCGATTCCGCCGACCAAAAAAGCAATCGCAATGAGTAAGAACCCAAGTGAGTCTTGGTATCAATTGCTGATGTCCGCGCACTATGAACTTAAGCAATTCAAAAGTGTTGCTGGCGTACTGAAAATTTTAACCACCAAGTATCCAAAAAATAAGCGCTACTGGACTCAATTGTCTGGTATTTATATGGAGTTAAATCAAGAACGAAATGCACTTTCTACTTTGGAGATGGCTCATAAATTAGGCCTTCTAGAGGAAGAAAAAGAGTACTTACGTTTAGTGAACTTCCAAGCTTATCAAGGTGTACCTTTCCGTGCAGCCAAGACAATGCAAGTGTCGATGGATGAAGGTAAGATCACGCGTAATGCTAAAAACTTGGAGAAGCTGGCTTCTTTCTGGCAGCAAGCACAGGAGCTCGATAAGTCGATTGAAACCTATGTTGCGGCTTATAAGTTAGCGCCAAAAGCAAAAACGCAGATCAAGATTGCTCGTTTGATGATCTTAGATAAGCAGTACTCTGCAGCAACCAAGTTTGCCAAGAATGCTGCGCCAGACGCCAAGCGTGATGATAAAGGTGAACTGAACTACATTCGAGGTATGGCGTACTTCGAATTAAATCAGCCAAGTAATGCACTAAAAGCAATGAAGAGTGCAGCGCAATCGCCTGACATGAAGCCTGTCGCGAGCCCTTGGATCAACTTCCTAGAGTCCCAAGGCTAACAGGAAACCAACATCTGCAAAGTAGTAACCAAAGTGGTTGTGGTTGCTCCGAAAATTAAGTGTGAGTCAGTCGCACGCCTGGGGAAGTGAAAGCTTCCCCTTTTTTCATGTCTGTATAAAGAAGGCGAATTCATACCACACCTCAAAGATCCAAAAGATCGGCTAGCAACCTCAGGGAGATCATGATACTCTTCGCCTCCATTTTTCTGGCGGGTTTATCACCAATCTCAAGCAGTTTGATGAGGAAATCATCAACGCCAGTGCTATCGTTATACCAATCTCGTGAATAAACGTCATTGGCATGACAACAAGGTCGAGACTTCTTTCGGCATTCACTCAATCCAACCAAAAGTGGAACAGTACAATGGGCAAAGGTACTCTCTATATCGTATCTGCACCTAGCGGCGCAGGTAAATCTAGCTTGATCTCAGCAATGTTGGAGCGTAACCCAACATATGCAATGAAAGTGTCTGTGTCTCATACTACTCGTGGCATGCGCCCTGGCGAAGAAAACGGTATCCACTACCATTTCGTTGCAAAAGAAGAGTTTGAAGCTCTGATTGCACAAGGCGACTTTCTAGAATACGCAGAAGTGTTTGGTAACTACTACGGTACATCACGCGTATGGATTGAAGAAACGCTAAACAAAGGCATCGACGTTTTCCTAGATATCGACTGGCAAGGCGCACGTCAAATCCGTGAGCAAATGTCAGAAGCGAAAAGCATCTTTATCTTGCCGCCATCAAATGGTGAGTTAGAACGCCGTCTAAACACTCGTGGTCAAGACAGCGAAGAAGTGATCGCAAAACGCATGGCAGAAGCAAAATCTGAAATCTCACACTACAACGAGTACGATTATGTGATAGTAAACGACGATTTCGATACTGCATTAATGGACTTTAAAGCCATCCTACGTGCGGAAAGATTGAAGGAAGAAAAGCAAGCTGCTAAATATAAAGGTATGCTTGACGCGCTTCTAGCAGAGTAATTCTGCACTGAAACACAAATTTTCGCTTCTTTATTACGGTAAGGAAGCTTATATTGCTTATATAGAAAGTCATTGTTGTTGCACGTCTTATCGCTAGTAAATATTACGCTGAGACTGTATACTTTCTCGTCATTCAAAATTTAGTTAACTATTTGGAGTCCTCATGGCACGCGTAACTGTTCAAGACGCTGTTGAAAAAGTTGGCAACCGTTTCGACCTAGTACTGATTGCGGCTCGCCGCGCTCGTCAAATGCAAACTGGCGGTAAAGATGCACTAGTGCCAGAAGAGAACGATAAGCCAACGGTTATCGCTCTACGCGAAATCGAAGAAGGTTTAATTACTAAAGAAGTTCTAGACGCTCGTGAACGTCAAGAACAGCAAGAGCAAGAAGCGGCAGAGCTAGCGGCAGTAAGCAGCATCGCTCACAACCGTTAATTCTGACTTTAGAATTCAACAACCTCCCGGGCCTATAATTTGTATCTATTCGATAGCCTCAAAGACGTTGCCCAAGAATACCTAACAGAGCCTCAAATTGAGGCTCTGCGTCAATCTTATGTGGTAGCAAGAGATGCCCATGAAGGGCAAACCCGCTCAAGCGGTGAACCATACATCATCCACCCAGTCGCTGTGGCTCGAATCTTGGCCGAAATGCGCCTCGATATCGAAACCCTCCAAGCTGCTTTGCTGCATGACGTCATCGAAGACTGTGACGTTACAAAAGAAGATCTCGAAGAGAAATTCGGCAATACCGTCGCTGAGCTGGTTGATGGTGTATCTAAACTGGACAAACTCAAATTCCGCGATAGGAAAGAGGCTCAAGCCGAGAACTTCCGTAAGATGGTTCTGGCGATGGTGCAAGACATCCGCGTTATCCTGATCAAACTGGCTGACCGTACGCACAACATGCGCACGTTAGGTGCCCTGCGCCCCGACAAAAAACGCCGTATTGCTCGCGAAACCCTGGAAATCTATGCGCCACTGGCTCACCGTCTTGGTATTCACAATATCAAAACGGAGCTTGAGGAGCTTGGCTTCGAAGCGCTTTACCCGAACCGCTACCGCGTTCTAAAAGAAGTGGTAAGAGCGGCGCGTGGTAATCGTAAAGAGATGATCCAACGTATTCACAGCGAAATTGAAGGTCGACTCGAAGATGTTGGCTTGAATGCGCGCGTGTTAGGTCGTGAAAAAAACCTGTTCTCCATCTACAACAAGATGAAAACCAAAGAACAGCGTTTCCACACCATCATGGATATCTACGCTTTCCGAGTGGTTGTTGATACTGCCGATACTTGTTATCGCGTTCTAGGCCAAGTGCACAGCTTGTATAAGCCCCGTCCTGGTCGCATGAAAGATTACATTGCGGTACCGAAAGCGAACGGCTACCAATCGCTGCATACTTCTATGGTTGGCCCTCATGGCGTACCAGTTGAAGTTCAGATCCGTACCGAAGATATGGATCAAATGGCGGACAAAGGTGTCGCTGCACACTGGTCATACAAAGACAAGGGCGACAAGTCTGGCACAACAGCGCAAGTGAAAGCTCAGCGTTGGATGCAAAGCCTGCTTGAGCTACAACAAAGCGCTGGTAACTCATTCGAATTCATTGAAAACGTAAAATCGGATCTTTTCCCAGATGAGATTTACGTCTTCACACCAAAAGGTCGTATCGTTGAATTGCCATTAGGCGCAACGGCTGTCGACTTTGCTTATGCCGTACATACTGATGTCGGTAACTCTTGTGTTGGTGCTCGCGTTGACCGTAACCCCTACCCACTAAGTAAGGCACTGAAGAACGGTCAGACAGTAGAAATCATCAGTGCACCAGGTGCGCGTCCAAACGCGGCTTGGTTAAACTATGTCGTGACTTCTCGCGCTCGTACTAAGATTCGTCAAGTATTGAAGACCATGCGTCGTGAAGAGTCGATTACCTTAGGTCGTCGTCTACTGAATCACGCTTTAGGTCGTCATTCGATTGATTCAATCTACCCAGAAAACATCCAAGAAGTGCTGACAGATCTGCGCCTAGAAAGCGTCGATGATCTGCTAGCAGCCATTGGATTGGGTGAATTGATGAGTATCGTCATCGCACGTCGCTTATTGGGTGACACTGATGAATTAACCACCACAAGCTCGATTCCAAACGAATCTAACAAGAAGCTGCCAATCCGTGGTGCAGAAGGTCTGCTACTGACTTTCGCTAATTGTTGTCACCCTATACCGGATGACCACATCATTGCTCACGTATCACCAGGTCGTGGTCTTGTGGTACACCGTGAAACGTGTCCAAACGTTCGCGGATACCAGAAAGAACCAGACAAATACATGGCAGTCGCTTGGTCTGAAGAGTACGACAAAGAGTTCATTGCTGAACTGAAAGTCGATATGCTCAACAACCAAGGTGCGTTAGCGGAATTGACCAATGTGATTTCGAAAACCGGTTCGAACATTCACGGTCTTTCAACTGAAGAACGCGACGGTCGCTTGTACACCGTTACCGTTCTGCTAACCACCAAAGATCGTGTTCACCTTGCTGGCATCATGCGTAAGATTAAGACCATGCCACAGGCGACTCGAGTCAGACGAAGAAAGAACTAAACTCTATCGCCACCCACACTCTGGGTGGCGATTTTTTTATATCCCTATTTATTATGAATTTAGAACGTTACAACCGCATTCATCAGGTGCTAAAAGCACGCCAAACCGACCTCACTCTATGTCTTGAAGAAGTCCATAAGCCGAACAACGTTTCTGCCGTGATCCGCACAGCAGACGCAACAGGCTTACACAAAGTTCATGCGATTTGGCCCGACAAAATGCGCACACTGACTCACACCTCAGCAGGTGCTCGTAACTGGGTTGAAGTGGATACTCACGATTCGATTGAAACTGCGATTACCGAGCTCAAAGTGCAAGGCATGCAAGTTCTGGTCACCAACCTTTCGGACACCGCGGTCGACTTTCGAGAAATAGACTACACCAAGCCAACGGCGATCATTCTTGGTAGCGAAAAAATTGGTGCTTCAGAGCAAGCGAAGAAACTCGCGGACCAAGACATCATTATCCCAATGATCGGTATGGTGCAGTCTTTGAATGTCTCAGTCGCCAGTGCTGTGATTCTTTATGAAGCGCAGCGTCAGCGTGAAGCCGCTGGGATGTACGAACGTGAAGAAAGTGCTCTGCCAAAAGAGACCATCAACCGCATTCTGTTTGAACGAGGACACCCGGTCTTAGCAAAGGTAGCGAAACGCAAAGGGCTAGAATATCCACAACTTGATGACGAAGGCCAAATTGTGGCTGACGAATCATGGTGGAAAGAGATGCAGAAGAAATAAATTCGGGATTCGGGATTCGGGATTCGGGATTCGGGATTCGGGATTCGGGATTCGGGATTCGGGATTCGGGATTCGGGATTCGGGATTCGGGATTCGGGATTCGACTCTATTTTGCCTTTCTGGGGACAAGTTCTGTCAACTATTTCTATACTTAAGCTTCTTTCAGTC
>NZ_JAHGAH010001199.1:0-1504 GCF_030248475.1 Vibrio sp. D173a | reverse complement strand
AAAATCAACGCCGCCAAACTGAGCCAACGCAGCGCAGGCATTAAGTGCTCCGCTTTATGAACACGCGGAGTAATTAAAAGGTTCGCCACACATCGCGTCGCAAATCCCACACCGATCAATACACCAATATCACCTGCCGAAACCCCTTGGTCTTCGAACCATAATGCCCAAAACGGCAGATAGACACCGTAAGCGAAAAAGAAACCGATGAAATACTGAGATATCCATCCATAAGGGGAAGGGTTAAACATACATATACCTATATAAACGATTGCAGAGAGGCAGCGGAGATTATGCCTCTACGCAATCATATGAAAAAGGGAATAATTGCTGCTTTGAGTTTCCGTGTTATCAATGACTGTATCGCCGAGGAAAATCGCACGTTTAGACTAAAGTCGTCTGGAGCTTCAGTGAGTTTTTGTCAGACTTAACTTTAGGTTCTTCACTCTATCTGCGACGCTTATGCCTGATAAATTTAATATGCAGCACCCACCCTTCGATAGCTTATCTGAGGCTGAACAATTGACCCTGCGTTCTGCGCTCGACGTGGTTTACTATCGTGCTCAAGAGACCATTCTCGAAGCGGATCGCCCAAGTCGTCATCTGCATATTTTAATTAAAGGTGCCGTAGAGGAGCGTGCTAGCCAAGATGGGGAGATTTACGCCCACTATGCAAACGACGATATCTTTGATGTTCGTAGTCAGTTTGAGCCTCACACCAAACACCAATACATCGCACTAGAAGATACCCTCAGCTACCTGCTTCCCACCGATGTATTCCTCGAGCTCTACAATGCAAATGGCCAGTTTGCTGCCTACTTTGATAACAACCTAGCCAAACGTAAAGAGCTCATAGAGGCCGCTAAACAGCAGCAAAACTTGGCTGAATTTATCCTAACCAAAGTCGACGATTCGATTTATCACCCACCTCTGATCCTAGAGCCTAACCAACCTATCAATGAGGTAACAAGAACCCTTAAGGAGCAAGGGCTCGACTCGGCTTTAGTTCGTTTGGCCCATGATGATCTAGAAGCTTTTGGATCATCATGTACCCTGCCCTACTCTATCGTCACACGGACCAATTTATTGCACGCTGTGATGCTCGAGGATTACCCCCTTGATGCGCCCGTCGGTGAGATAGCGACCTTCCCTGTTTTGCATGTCAATGATGGTGATTTCCTGTTTAACGCCATGATTAATATGACGCGTAATCGGGTAAAACGCTTGATGGTTTATGATGGGCAAGAAGCGGTCGGCATGCTCGATATGACACAGATATTGAGTGCCTTCTCGACCCACTCTCATGTACTGACTCTGCGAATAGCTCGCGCCACCAGCATTGAAGAGTTGGCCATGGCCTCCAACAAACAGCGTCAATTGGTTGAAAGCTTAATCAGCAATGGCATTCGAACGCGCTTTATCATGGAACTGATCTCTGCGGTTAACGAGCAGATTATCCAGAAAGCTTTTGAACTGATTCTGCCTCCGGCACTGCAAAACCACT
>NZ_JAHGAH010001198.1:0-1157 GCF_030248475.1 Vibrio sp. D173a | reverse complement strand
CAACACCGGCCCGTGGGTTCATGGGGCGCATACTGCTTATCTGAGATTAGATAAAGTATCTTGAAACCTTAAACAACAGAATAGCAGGCACGATAGGACATGATAACTCAAGTAGCTGTGACTGAAGACCGTAATTTCGACGATATTGCCCACAAATTTGCAAAAAATATTTACGGCCGTCAGATCATCGTATGGGAAGATTTAGAGCAAGCGTTAAGCACATTTGAAACCGATGAAACACCTTTGCATATTCTGGATGCAGGAGGCGGTTTAGCACAGATGTCGCAAAAGATTGCTAGCCTAGGGCACCAAGTGTCTCTGTGTGACCTTTCTTCTGAAATGCTGAATTTGGCGCAACAAGATATTGATAAAGCCGGCTTGCTTGATCAGTATCGATTCATCCATTCTCCTGTTCAAAACATTGCACAGCATATGGATGAGCCAGTAGATATGGTGATGTTTCACGCAGTCATGGAGTGGTTAGCCAATCCCAAGGAAGCGTTAGACATCCTACTTGAGCAAGTAAAACCGGGTGGTGTGGCATCGATAATGTTCTACAACCATCACGGATTAGTCCTTAAAAATGTGATTTGTGGCAATATTCCTCATGTATTAAATGGGATGCCACATCGAAAACGGTTTAAGCTGCAACCCCAAAAAGGCTTGAAGCCTGAAGAGGTCTATCAGTGGATAGAAGAGGCAGGGCTTGAGATAAAAGGTAAGTCGGGTATTCGTTCTTTTAGCGATTACATTGGCAACATGGAATACATGGGCGACTACCAATTTGAAGATGTGCTAGAGCTTGAGAAACAGCTATGTCGTCAAGAACCTTATCTCTCTTTGGGTCGATATATTCACGTTTGGGCGCAGAAAGCAGAATAAAAACGGTAAAGAATGTGGTACAAGAGTTGCCATCGCATTCCTAGGCTACAATCGACAACTGATAGCCCGCGTTAAAAAGAAAAGGCGTAACATCGACAAACGCTCGGTGTTACAAAGAACAGTAACAGGAACCACAATGAGTGAAATGACTCAAACTGCCGAAGAGCAGCCAATTGATGAGTTGGTGGGCTGGGTCAAGCAGCATGATTTTTCATGAAACTTGCCGCCTGAGCGACTGGCATTTCTAATTGCTATCGCAGTATTAAGCAACGAAA
>NZ_JAHGAH010001197.1:0-652 GCF_030248475.1 Vibrio sp. D173a | reverse complement strand
CGGTACAGTGGATGGGGCCAAAGCGTCTTCATCCAACTCCAATCTCCATTGAACAGTTGCCAGAGGTTGACGTTGTTGTGATTAGCCATGATCACTACGACCATTTAGACAAAGCAGCGGTAACAGCGTTGGCGCAAAAGGTGGAAACCTTCCTAGTACCACTGCGTGTTGGTGCGATTCTAGAGAAATGGGGTGTGAGTAAAGAGAAGATCGTTGAACTTAACTGGTGGGAGTCTGCAACGGCGGCGGGTATTGAGTTCACCTTTACACCGACCCAACATTTCTCAGGGCGTGGTTTACTCGATCGAGACCAAACCCTTTGGGGCAGTTGGGTGATTGAAGGAAACGACAAGAAAGTATTCTTTAGTGGTGACTCTGGTTACTTTGAAGGCTTCAAAGAGATTGGTAAACGATTTGGTCCATTTGATCTTACCATGATTGAAACGGGCGCTTATAACTCACTCTGGGCAGATATTCACATGTTCCCTGAGCAGAGTGTTCAAGCGCATATCGATCTAAAGGGTAAAGTGATGATGCCGATTCACAACAGCACCTTTGACTTGTCGATGCATGACTGGCAAGACCCGCTAGAGCAAGCATCAGCGATCAGTAAAGAGCGTGGTGTCGAACTGATCACCCCAATTATTGGTGA
>NZ_JAHGAH010001196.1:0-703 GCF_030248475.1 Vibrio sp. D173a | reverse complement strand
AATCTCAGCATGCGCGGTCGCATCATGGCTACCAATCGAACGGTTCCACCCTTCTGAAATGATTTCACCATCCTTTACCAATACAGCCCCAACCGGCACTTCACCCTCAAGCTCAGCTTGATGTGCTAACTCCATAGCGCGGCGCATAAAGGCTTCATCTTGCGATGTAAATTGATGGTCAGACAAAAGAAACTCCCAAAAACAAAAAAGGCATGCGCTGAGCATACCTAATCTTGGTGAGCATGAACAATGTTATCAAACCAGTCGATACTTTCTTGTTCAATACGCATCACCATACCGTTACTTCGGGAATGGGGGGATTATTTTAACTCACACGGAGTTGTAACCTGCTGCTCACTTCACTGTAAAGGCAACAAAAAAACCACTCACTCCTTGAGTGGTCGTGAAACAAAATGCCATGACGCTGACAACAAGCATCCGAGCTTAAAGGTAGGGATTTACATCCAAAGCGAATAAGAATTGCTTGTTACAGTGCGATAACAACACCAGCAGTGAAGGTGGTATCTTCAATGTCAGAGTTATCTGCAGCTACTTTAACGTATGGCTGAACTTCACCAGAGTTAACGTAAGTCGCTTTCAATGTGGATGTCGACCACTCGCTATCTACTTCTTCACCATCCACATAGATGTCTTCAGCAAACTGAGAGTAAGCGTCTAGGTCGTAAGAAAGTACAACCGCTTT
>NZ_JAHGAH010001195.1:0-803 GCF_030248475.1 Vibrio sp. D173a | reverse complement strand
GGCTGACATCGGCTATAACCCAATTGCAACCGGCGGATTTAACACAACACTGCGCGACTTTGCTCGTGTAGGTTTGGCCATGGTCAACAATGGGCAATACAATGGCGAACAGGTTTTCTCCGAGAAGTGGGTGAAAGACTCCTTCAATGTCGATGATCAAGATAGAAACGCCACAAACAACAGTATCTACAAACAGAAAGAGGGCGCAGTGTATGATTCTCATCTAGAGGGGTACAAGAACTTCTTGTGGGTGCATGACTCAGAGAAAAATATCGCGACCTACCGTGGTGTATTTGGTCAGTTCCTCTACATCAACCAAGACAAAAATGTGGTTATAGCGACGTTCTCTTCTGCCGATAGTGGTTCCAATGCAGCCAGAGAAACATCGAAAATTAGGCTCGAAGCCTTTGAGTCACTCGCTCAGTCACTATAATAAATCACAATTGAACTAGGCGATCTTATGATCGCCTTTTTCTTATCTGTCTTTCGGCAAATTAAAGTACAATAAAGTCTATTTTTCTCATTGACCTGTCTATAGCTTTACACTTTATAGTTTGATTATTGAAGACGCCGAGACGTTAAATCGTTGTCGGCGAATACTCATTAATTGGATAGACAGATATGAACATTAGACATGAAACAGAACTAGACCTAAATCACATAGAGTCAATCACTTACCAAGCATTTGAAAATCACCCTCATCATGAACCGGGCGCAAAACCGACCGAGCATCTGATCTTGAGAAGACTGCGAAAAGCAAACGCATTAACGCTTTCGCTTGTTTGCGAGGAAGAGGAACAACT
>NZ_JAHGAH010001194.1:0-600 GCF_030248475.1 Vibrio sp. D173a | reverse complement strand
TTGAGCATGTTCTGTTGATTCGAACGCCATTGCCTTCTCCTTTCTTCCGATTCCGTAGAATGTTTGTGTTAACGTAATGTTACGGTTTGAAATATAGCAAGGGGAGGTCAAGGGATCTGTGCAACTTTAGTCGGGGCGAAAAGAGCAGGAAGTCTTTGTTTTATGGGGCTTACAACGCACCTTGACCCAAAAGTGTGATGTTGCAATGTTGTTAAATTAGCCAAAGGTCTAACAAACAGGGGGGAATTAGTGGGTAAGTAATAAAATTTAACAACTAAGTGACAGAGAATCAGTATTTAGTCCTGTTTATGACACTCAGGTAAATATAAGTTTGTTATAGTAATTACGCTGCTTTTAGGGCTCTTTTCTTGCTTAATAGCAGAAACTCGACATGCTTAAATCATGAGTTTTATTCTTTGGGGGAATGAATTGGACGTAATAACTATCAATCACTTATTTTTGACTGGTGCGGTGCTTATCGCCATCAGTGTACTTTTCTCACAAGTGTCCTCACGATTGGGTGTTCCGATTCTTCTGATCTTTTTGTTCGTTGGCATGTTGGCGGGCGAAGATGGTCCTGGTGGCATCAATTTTGATGAT
>NZ_JAHGAH010001193.1:0-746 GCF_030248475.1 Vibrio sp. D173a | reverse complement strand
TTAGCATCATATTCTAGCCAACTAACTTCTAAAGATTTTTCAATCATTCTGTTGGCGAGCAACAAATCGCAAAAGTGTCGTGGGGAGTAGCCTTTTGACTCAGCAATAAAGTGCTGACGTTCTTCGATGTCTGTATGCTGTGAGAGGTACAAATAGTAACTTGCCACATCCAAGACATGGACATATTGGTTGTATCCGGTGCTCGGTACAGCGACCTCAATCGTCGAATCGATGCTCTCTTTAAGGATCCGTTGAAGCTGACAGGATTCCCCGCCATAAATGATGCTCGGGCAGTAAACGATGTGCCAATTCGTTGATAGCACCCTCTTTATTGTTCTGACATCCAACTTCACATTATCGAACGGCTTCAAATTGAACTCTAATAAATCACTTTGATCCGCGCACCCAAATAGCCAAACGCCTGAAGTATGTATTTTAAGTGCGTTACTCGCAGCAAATTGATTCAATTCAGAGAGCAACCCTTGCTCTATGGTAGCGATCTGCTTTTCATTGAATTGTGACCAATGTGGTCTAGCGCAGTTAATGACAACATCAAATCGTCCATACATGTCACTGCTTCCAGCTGTGACAGTGTTAACTTGTGCACTGTCAGCCATGAGGTCACGTTGAAAACTGTAAACATCAAAGCCGTGTTCCTTAAAACATCTGACAACATGACGGCCAACATAACCATTTGAACCCGCTACGAGCACTTTCATTTTATTTTGTCGTCCTAATTGCTAAAA
>NZ_JAHGAH010001192.1:0-574 GCF_030248475.1 Vibrio sp. D173a | reverse complement strand
AACGCCGCATCACAAGATTACTTCTGGTTGCCGTTCCAAATACCATCTTCTAGCTGAGACTTAAGCTCTGGGAAATCGTTCGCATCAAACGTTGGAACTTTACCCGCGTCTAGTTGACGGTTGTAGTCTTTCGCAAGCTTAATCACGATACCGGATAGCAGGATAATCGCTACCAAGTTAACAATCGCCATTAGACCCATAGATACGTCAGCCAATGCCCATACTGTTGGCAATGTTGCCATTGAACCAAACATAACCATACCTAGAACGATAACACGGAAAAGCACTAGGCCTTTCTTGTTGTTGTGCTCAAGGAAGATTAGGTTTGTTTCAGCGTACGAGTAGTTCGCGATGATTGAAGTGAAAGCGAAGAAAAAAATCGCTACCGCTACAAAGATACCACCCCATGAACCTACTTGTGCTGTTAGTGCACGTTGAGTCAGTTCGATACCTGTTACTTCACCATGAGGAACGTATTCGCCCGACATTAGGATGATCGCAACTGTTGCTGAACAGATAACGATAGTGTCCATGAACACACCTAGCATCTGAACGTAACCTTGAGACGCAGGGT
>NZ_JAHGAH010001191.1:0-649 GCF_030248475.1 Vibrio sp. D173a | reverse complement strand
CTATTAAAGGCGAAGTCACAGGTAAATTAGAGATAGCTAGCCAAGACAGTGCTGGCTTCTCAATGCATGACTTTACCGAGCAAGTTGGTACCGTACTTCAAGACACAGACAGCCAGTTTGTAGGTCTAAGCATTGGTGAAGATATTGCCTTTGCATTAGAAAACCAATTGATGTCGAGCATCGACATGTATCCGCTGGTTAAATCAACCGCCAAGATGGTCGACCTAGCTGACATGCTTGATCGCTCACCTCATGATCTGTCGGGCGGCCAGAAGCAACGTGTTTCATTGGCAGGCATTCTTGTTGATGAGGTCGATACACTACTTTTTGATGAACCCTTAGCAAGCTTAGACCCGAAAACCGGTAAAGCGACGATTGAGATCATCGATCAGCTGCATCGTGAAACCAATAAAACCGTGATCATTATCGAGCACCGTCTTGAGGATGTGCTGCATCGCCATGTCGATCGCGTGATTCTAATGGACCAAGGTGAGATCGTTTCCGACTCAACGCCTGATGAGCTGCTTGCTTCGGGCCTGCTTGAAAGGCACGGAATCCGTGAACCTTTGTACCTGTCCGCACTGAAGGCCGCTAAAGTACCGCTTTCAGAAAAAGACACACTTTCAAACTTAAAGTCTCTGGATTACAA
>NZ_JAHGAH010001190.1:0-792 GCF_030248475.1 Vibrio sp. D173a | reverse complement strand
GTTCAAAGAACATCATTGGCGCCATTTCTGCACCTTGCCAAGCCCAGCTCAATACCAGTAATACCAATACAGCAATCACAGCGTTTTTGATTGATAGCTTTGAGGAAGGCTCGTGGCTTTGAGTTATTGCAGTCATTATTTTTCACTCTAATGAATGCGCCGCATCGTCACGGCGCATGAGTTTGAATTAGCCTTTCAGCGCATCGATTTCAGATTGAAGCTCGTCAATCTCTGTTTGATATTGAGCCATGCGATCTGCGCGGTCTTGAGCGCTCAGGTTGGTGTTGTTCTCTGCCTCTACAAGGTTTTTGAACGCTTCCATCTGGCGGATTGGTAGGAGCTGGCTATTGTCAGTCGGAGCAAAACCAGACCAAGCTAACTGCTCTAGATTTGCACGTTGCTCTGGCTCGCTTCCGTAGTTAACGAAGAAATCACGCGCCTTCTGCTTCATCTCCTCATCCATCTCTTTGCGATAGGTCACCACATCCGATGGGATCAGATTGGACTGCCACACCACTTTGAGCTTGCTAAACAGCTCTGGGTTGTTCTGTTGGATGCGAATCAGGTTCATGGTGTGATTGGTGGCGACATCCACTTGATTGTTCGCCACAGCCATCACATTGGCTCCATGACTCGCCGCCACATTGCGGTGAAAATCATTTGCCGACACGCCATTGCTTGCGAACGCTTCAAAGTTAGGCACTAAGAAGCCCGATGTAGAATTAGGGTCACCATTGCCCAGTTTGAGCGTCTTGTGGTGCTCTAATACATCGTCTAGTGTGTTGATGTTGT
>NZ_JAHGAH010000119.1:0-11524 GCF_030248475.1 Vibrio sp. D173a | reverse complement strand
CTAGCACCTCGAGGTTACTTGGGTATAACATCCGGCCTATTATTTCATAAACAAATCAATAGTCTGCCGCACGGGTCACTATTTAATCAGTGCAGCTGCAACTTATAATTCCGCTTGCTCATCACTACTACGTAAGATGTAGTCCGTCATCCAAGCGGTACCAAGTAAACATATCCAAACCACGAATACAGGGTTAGGTACATCAATATTTGGGCTGACAACCAAGGCAGCAAAGCCGACCGTCGGTAATGTCCAACAAAGTAGTTTCCCCCAGCGCATTGAATTTTTAATCTTCGTCAGCGCTTCCATCGACGCCAAAATACCAGTGATGCTCAGTGCAACCAGAACAGCATAAGGCAGATCAGCCAGCCACAACGGCAAGAGCAACAGTAATGACCACCAGCTATGCTTCTCTGAAGGTTTCCAATGATTTGCCGCCCACCACATGACGATCACTGAAAGGGTTTGCACCATCGTGAGCCAAGCAGAGCCATCTAACTTGCCTGCTTGCTGCGTAACCATAATACCCACTTGCAAAGTCAGCACTATCAAGCCTGCCGTAAGTAAAACTCCCAACGAACTGCGGCGAGAGAAAACCACCATGAGTAAAGGGAAAAGGATCAGGACGCCCACCGATAACGCAATCGGCTGCATTGATAAGGTCACGCCATAAACAGTCATGGCGCCGAGCAGAATCAGACCAGCAAGGCCACCTTGCGGTAATATCCACAATGCGGGAATCATTAAGGCGAGAACGGGAATCTCTCCCTCACTCAAACTGATGGCACGAGCACACACCACGGTAAGAAGAGTCGTAACAAGAAATTGAAGTGTCGAAAAAATCATAGCGCCTCCTGGCTTCCCCAACCAACTTGGTAAGTCAACGGCATGTCAAACTGGGCATTAAAAATCGTTGAGCGGGTCTATATGTAAACTAAGCATGAGCTTGTTTTTGTCTTTCTAACTTACTCGAATGATCAATTGCGGCTCAAAAAAGAAACAACAAAAACGGTGGAGAGAGATGAGAAGCAAATGATGTTAAGGAGCAAGAACTGATAGCGAAGTACAAGTCTTGTGTATTACCATTCCTTGGTAAACAACAGTGGACACTTTCAGTATGGACCAATTTTTAATGCAAATCTTTGCTGTAATTCACCAAATTCCTAACGGGCGAGTTTCGACTTACGGTGAGATCGCAAAAATGGCAGGCTACCCGGGCTACGCAAGACACGTCGGTAAAGCGCTTGGAAATTTACCGGAAGGCAGCAAACTGCCATGGTTTCGCGTCATCAACAGTCAGGGCAAGATTTCGTTAAAAGGCCGAGACCTTGAAAGACAAAAGCAAAAGCTTGAAGCCGAGGGCATTGAAGTGTCTGAAATCGGAAAAGTGTCACTCAGAAAATACAAATGGCAGCCTTAGGCTGCCATTTTCAAATCCATTGGGTTAACAGTTAACTATTAACGTGTGCCAACCAAACGGATATTTGCTTCATGCGTTTGCTCAGCATCCGTAATCACTGGGATGCTTGTATCATTAATGAAACGTAGCTTACCATCCACTTCGATACGAGCACGCAGGCTGTAACGGTGATTTGGTTGAATATCGTTGCTGTTGTAGCTTAGCTCAAATGCTAGAGGTACTTGTTTACCCTCTGTTTCGAACGTTTGTTTCGCAAGCACTTTTGACGGCGCATCCGCTAAAGAAACATCTTCTAGCGCGACAGTCACAACTGCGTGTGGAGGCAGTGCGATACGCTCACGGTAAGCCACTGTACCTGTAATAGTATTCATAGACGCCTCAGCTGATTCCATTTCTGTTGTTTGAGAAGTTTGGCAACCCACTAGTGCAGCACCGAATAGTAAAGAAGTAACAAGTAGTAGTGTTTTTTTCATAGTTTCCTCAACGGGTGTATCAATTCGAGCTAAGTATAGAGGGAGATTATAAAACTGTCTGCTGTACGACGATGTATTTGACAATAGTTTGACTAAGTTAGAAATTACCAAACAGTTGATTTTGTTTCATAATTGAAGCAACGATAAAAACAAGGTGAGGACACATCATGAGTAAACCATTAAGAGAGCTACTCAGCCTACTACAACTCGAAAAACTAGAAGAAGGCTTGTTCCGCGGACAAAGCGAGAACCTAGGTTTACCTCAAGTTTATGGTGGTCAGGTTATTGGACAAGCGCTATCCGCAGCGCGTTACACCGTAGAAGATGCACGCACCGTACATTCTTTCCATAGTTATTTTTTGTACCCTGGTGATCCAGAGAAACCAATCATCTATGACGTTGAGAACCTACGCGATGGACGCAGCTTCAGCACTCGTCGAGTCAAAGCGATCCAAAATGGTCGTCCGATTTTCTACCTAACGGCGTCTTATCACGGTGATGCACCTGGGTTTGATCACCAAAACACCATGCCTGATATTCCTGGACCAGAGCATTTCCCTTCGGAAACCGAGCTTGCAAGCCATATTGCCGAGTTCCTTCCCGAACGCCTACGCAAAACATTCTGTGGCGAAAAGCCGATCGAAACTCGCCCGGTTAACATCGTCAATCCGCTCAATCCAAAGAAAACCGAACCAAAGCAATACCTTTGGATTCGTGCCAACGGAGAGATGCCAGATAACCAACTGATTCACCAATATCTGCTTGCCTACGCATCCGATTGGGGATTTTTGACCACCGCACTTCATCCACACGAAGTGTCTTTAATGACGCCAAACTTCCAAGTCGCCACCATTGACCACTCTATATGGTTCCATAGACCATTTAAGATGGATGAGTGGTTGCTGTACGCAATTGAAAGCCCGACAGCGAGCAATACGCGAGGTTTGGTTCGTGGTGAGATCTACAACCAACAAGGCCACCTTGTTGCGACCGCAGTTCAGGAAGGTGTGATGCGCTTTACCAAATAACGCATCGAATTGAACTTAAGAGGAGTACCGGCGTACTCCTTTTTGTTGGGTTGGCTCAAACCCCGTACAATGGCAGCTCGGTGGTGTATTTGATCGGCTCCATCGCAAAGGTAGAGGTCACATTGGATAAGCCTTTTACGCTGTTGACCAGTCGCTTATAGAACTCATCAAAACGCTTCATGTCTTTTACCACAACCTTCATCATGTAGTCGTACTCCCCCGCCATGCGATAGAACTCCATCACTTCTGGGAAATCACTGACCGTAGTCACGAAATGGTGATACCAGTCTTCTGAGTGGTCGCTGGTTTTGAGCTGCACAAATGCAATAAACGATAAATCCAGCTTCTCAGCACTTAACAACGCCACTCGCTTCTCGATATAGCCTTCATCTTCGAGCTTTTTTAAACGCTTCCAGCAAGGTGTGGTGGTGAGATTGACTCGCTCGGCCAAGTCATTTAATGACAAGGTTCCGTCGTTTTGAAGTAAAGAAAGTAACTGTTTGTCGATTTTGTCTAAGCTCATCCCTAGCCATTTCCTGATTTATAGAAAACTTTTCTACCAAAAGTGAATAACAAAACAATAATAGCAAAGTTTTTCTCTATAGTTATAGGTAGATTATCCCTAAAGACAAAAACAACTACTCTACAAATTTCCGAGGAGTCACGTTATGTGTACTGACCATAACTGGATCAACAATGCTGTACGCAAAATCGAAGCAGACTTTCAACGTTCAGCAGATACTCACCTATTCAAATTAGACCTACCATCTCTGGAAGGCATAGACATCTATCTAAAAGATGAGAGCACGCACCCAACAGGCTCTTTGAAGCACCGATTGGCGCGTTCGCTATTTCTTTACGCGATTTGTAATGGTTGGGTTGGTCCAGAAACCACAGTGATCGAAGCATCATCAGGCAGTACTGCCGTTTCTGAAGCGTACTTCGCGCGCCTACTTGGTTTGCCATTTATCGCGGTTATGCCAAAAACCACAGCGCGTAAGAAAATTGAACAAATCGAATTCTACGGCGGTAAAGCACACCTTGTTGACCGCTCAGACCAAATTTATGACGAGTCTCGTCGCCTAGCGAAAGAGCTAAACGGTCACTACATGGACCAATTTACTTACGCTGAGCGTGCAACTGACTGGCGTGGTAACAACAACATCGCGAACTCAATCTTTAGCCAAATGGAGCTAGAAGATCACCCAATCCCAAGCTGGGTTGTCATGAGCCCAGGCACTGGTGGTACATCAGCAACGATTGGCCGTTTCATCCGTTACCAAAAATACGACACAAAACTGTGTGTGGTTGATCCTGATAACTCTGTGTTCTATGACTACTTCCAGTCTGGCAACGCAGACATCAAGGGCGAAAACGGCAGCAAGATCGAAGGTATCGGTCGCCCACGTGTAGAACCTAGCTTTATCGCTGGCGTTGTAGACGAAATGCGCAAAATCCCTGACGCGGCAAGTGTGGCAACAGCACATTGGTTATCTGGCTTGATTGGTCGTAAAGTTGGCGCATCGACAGGTACCAACCTATACGGCGTGCTTCAGCTTGCATGTGAAATGAAGCAACGCGGTGAGACAGGTTCTATCGTGACGCTACTGTGTGACTCAGGTGAACGTTACCTCGATACTTACTACAACACTGAGTGGGTAAAAGAAAATATCGGTGACATTCAACCTTACCTAGCACAGCTTAAAACCGTTCAAACAAAAGGTTGCGTTGATCCAGCATGTTGTAGCCCAATCACTAAATAAAATTAGACGTCACATACAAAAACAGCCCGCTCATTCAGCGGGCTGTTTTTTATTATCTTTGATCTACTCTAAGAAGCGTTACTTCTTCTGACGAGCTTCAAATGCTGCCAGTTGTTCTGGTGTCGCTTTTGGTTGGTGGTTTTGTTTCCACTCATCATAGGTCATGCCATAAACACGTTCACGAGCGTCATCGATGTCGATATCCACGCCAAGGTATTCCGCTTCTGCCTTGTACCATTTACTGAAACAGTTACGACAGAAGCCAGCAAGGATCATAAGGTCGATGTTTTGCACGTCTTTGTTTGCATCCAAATGCGCTAATAGACGGCGAAATGTCGCTGCGTCCAGTTTGTCTTGCTCTTCTTGGGTTAGATTTTTGTATTTGAATTCAGCCACTTTACTTTCCTTTTATTTGTCTCGCAGTTCATCACAGAGAAGTGAGTAAGTTTGATAAGTCTAAAATTTGCGCCATTACAACAAATTTTTCTCTAAAGCCCCCCGCACTCACCCAAAAGACTGATATGATAACTGCCAGCTATCTTATTGATTAAATTGATACTAATTCTAAAAACGGTCTTTCACAAAGGTTATCGCCAAGTTATGAAAAACGCCATCCTATTATTATCTGCATTGACTATGAGTCTGCCAACTTTCGCCGCTCAAGAGCAAACCCATCAATCCTACCTATACCTAGGTACAGGTAATGTCGGCTTTGATACGCCGGATTTTGGTTCTGATCGCGACAGTGGTTGGTCAACACCTCACATTACGGTTGGCTGGGGTTATCATGTAAACCAATACCTCGCATTTGAAGGGGTACTGCGCTACGCACAAAATGAACTTAAGAATGATGCTCTAAAAACCGACTTAGATCTTCACTACTACCAAGCTGGCATGTCCGCTGTGGTCACGAGTGATAACTTGGGCGATACGCCACTTTCACTGTTTGGTCGCGTAACAGCGCTTGGCACTCAAGCTGAAATGTACGTACCAAACGAACAAAAAATAGCAGATGATACTGGCGCGCTGTTCAACATCGGTGCAGGTATCCACTGGGATATGAGTAAAGATATCTGGCTACGTGCTGAATACATTTACAACGTTGCAGACATGGGTTTTGATGACTTCTACGACAGTTATGAAGGCGTACAGGTAAGTTTGGGTAAACGCTTTTAATAGAACGCTTCCAAGCTGGCTTTAAAACCCAGAATTGAAGACAAAGAAAAGCCGAGTTCATTGCCTCGGCTTTTATGTTTGAGAGTTCTATTAAGGGTGCGCGATACGCCCTTTTGTATCGTGGCTAAGCGCTTTATTCAGCTTAGCTTCAACATGGCCAGGTGAACGCGTCTTCGCTGAGATCAATCGGTACATCGCAGGGATAACGAACAGGGTAACTAACGTCGCAAAACCCATACCGAAGAAGATAACGGTACCAACAGCCACACGGCTTTCATAACCCGCACCAGTCGACATAATCAGTGGAATCGCACCAGCCAAAGTAGTAAATGCTGTCATCATGATCGGGCGTAGACGACGTGCTGCCGCATCCGTGATCGCTTTTTCAAACTCAATGCCGCGGTCACGCAACTGGTTAGCAAACTCAACGATCAAAATGCCGTTCTTGGTTACCATACCGATCAACATGATCATGCCTATCTGACTGTATATGTTCATCCCTTGGCTCATCACCACCAAACCGAGGAAGCCGCCAAATACGCCCATCGGTACAGTGAACATTACCACCAGAGGGTTAACGAAGCTTTCGAACTGCGCTGCCAGTACTAAATACGCTACTAACAGTGCTAATGCGAATACGACCGCTACGCTAGCTTGATTCTCTTTGAAGTCTTTTGATTCACCAGAGTAACTCACTGAAATATCACCCGGGAGGTTATCAATCGCTTCTTGATCGAGGAAGTCCAATGCCTCACCCAGAGTGTAGCCTTCCGACAAGTTCGCAGTAATGGTGATCGACTTTTGCTTGTTGTAGTGAGACAAACGGATCGATGCCGCCACTTCTTCAATCTTGGTTACCGTGTCCAAGGTCACCAGCTCACCGCTCGTGGTTCGCAAGTATATCTGGCTTAAATCTGCCGCGTTGTTGAAGCTGTTTTCATCACCGCGTAGGTAAACATCATACTCTTCACCGCGGTCGACATAAGTGGTTTCACTCTTACCACCAAGCATAATTTCTAGCGTTTCAGAAATGTCTTGAACACTCACACCAAGTTCAGCTGCGCGGCGCTTATCAACCGAGACTAATAGTTCTGGTGTTTTCTCAGAGTAATCGATCTCCGCACCTTCCATCATTGGTGATTCTTCGGCCTTGTTCTTAAGCATTTCCGCCCAGACTAAAAGCTCATCGTAATCCGAGCCGCCAAGCACGAACTGCACTGGCTCACTCGAACCACCGCGGAAACCCGGCATGAATGGGAAAACACGAACATCAGGAATGCCAGCCAATGACTTACGTACTTGGTTCAAGGCTTCTTGTGCAGTGACGTCACGTTCGTTCCAATCTTCAAGGATCATGATAACGAAACCCGTTTGGTCACCAGCTTGGCCACCGAACGCAGGCGTTTGGATGCTGAATGATTTCAGGAAACCCTGGCCTAAAAGCGGCATCAAACGATCCTCTACGATGTCCATGTTTGCCGACATACGGTTATATGACGTTGCATCCGCCCCACGTACGAAGGCAAAGATGACACCACGGTCTTCTTGTGGGGTTAACTGTGTCGGTACTTGATTCATCAAGCCGTAGCTGCCGCCCATACACGCAACGATAACCAAAGGTGCCGCCCAACGAACTTTCAACGCACCGCGCAGCGCTTTACGATATCCCGCTTCCAGCTTAGCAAACAATTTATCAACCGCTTGGTTAAACCGGTTAGGTTTCACGTTCGCTTTGAGGATCTGACTGCCTAGAACAGGTGTAAGTGTCAAGGCAATCAGTGACGAGAAGATCACCGACATAGCCAGCAATACAGAGAACTCGGTAAACAGCAAGCCTACCATGCCATCCATGAAGGAAATCGGTAGGAATACCATCACAAGAACCAACGTGGTTGCGATAACCGCGAAGCCTACTTCTCGCGTACCTTTATAAGCCGCCAGTAATGGTGATTCACCACGCTCAATATGGTGGAAGATGTTCTCAACGACTACGATGGCATCGTCCACAACCAGGCCGATAGACAGGATCAGTGCCATCAAGGTGATCAAGTTAATAGAGAAACCAAAGTAGTAAGCCGCAATAAACGAAGAAATCAGTGAAACGGGTACCGTCACCGCCGGAATCAGGGTCGCACGCGCCTGACCGATAAAGATGTACAGAACCAGAATTACCAAGCCACCCGTAATAAAGAGGGTGCTGTAAACCTCATCAATTGAGCGCTCGATAAAAACGGTAGCGTCATAATCGATCGCTAGACGAGTCCCATCAGGCAGGAACTTCTGAATCTTATCGACTTCAGAGCGTACCGACTGCGCCACTTCTAGCGGGTTTGCATCAGACTGAGGCACAACACCTAAGCTGATGTTAACCACACCATCACTCTTAAAGGTCGAGTTTTCGTTTTCTGCGCCGATGAACACATCCGCCACATCTTTTAGATAGATAGGTGTGTTATCACTTGCGCGTTTCACGACAAGGTATTGGAAGTCTTCTGGTGTATTGTAAGTACGTGCGGTTCGCACCGACATCACAGTTGAGTCATTACGAACTTCACCACCCGGGCTTTCTAAGTTTTCACTTCGCAGAGCAGCTGTAATGTCAGATGCTGTAACCGAGCGACCCGCCATCAGGTCTGGTTTAAGCTTCACATACATGACTTTGTAAAGACCACCAGACAAGTCGATAGAACTTACACCAGAGATCAGACTGAAACGGTCCATCAGAACGCGTTCGGCGTAGTCTGTTAGCTGGGTTCGGTCCATTTCAGACGAGCTAAGGTTAATATAGAGGGAAGCTTCACCCGAACCGTTGTTCTTGAATACTACAGGGTCGTCGGCTTCGTCCGGTAATGAACGCTGAGCACGAGCTACCGCATCACGAACGTCACTTACGCCCGTATTAAGGTCATAACCCAATTCAAAGGTGATGGTGATACGCGACATGCTGTTTCGAGTAGTGGAGCTGATTTCATCAATACCACTGATACCCGAAAGTTGGTCTTCCAGTACTGAAGTAATTTGGCTTTCAATGATGGTTGCAGAAGCGCCTTCGTAACGAGTGCTGATCGATACAACTGGACTTTCGATGTCTGGCATTTCACGTACTGCAAGCTTGGTAAACGACACAAAGCCGAATACACACAGCAGCATGCTCAATACCAACGCCGCAACGGGGCGCTTTACGGAAACGTCAGAAAGTAACATTAGTTCGCTTCCTTAGCCGCTTCGTCTTGCGTGCCCTGCTCACCACTTGCCTTAGCAGTTTTCGCTTTTCCTGGAGCGACGATCTCTTTGACTTCAACACTATCACGCATGTTCACAATGCCTTGCACGACGATCTTGTCTCCGATCTCTACGCCAGATTCAATCACTACTTCATTATCAACACGAGCACCCAAGAACACTTCTTGACGCTTCGCTTTGTTGTCCTCATCAATAACGTACACGAAACGCTTAGTGCCTGAGTATTCCAGCGCTTGAACTGGGATAATTGGCGCTTCAATAGCAGGGAATACGAGGGCCGCTTGCATCAACATGCCCGGCTTCAGGTGATTTTCAGGGTTGTCGAATTCAATACGAATACGAAGGTTCAAAGTCTCTGCGCTGATGCGAGTATCGATACCCGTTACTTTTCCGACGAAATCAACACCGTTCCAAGCGCTGGTCGTCGCATGAACTTCCATACCGACAGACAGCATCGACAGGTAACGCTCTGGTACTTGCAAGTCCAACTCCATGACAGAAAGGTCATCCAGAGTGAGTAGCTCTGAGCCTGCGCTGACCATTTTTCCTCGGCTAAAATCGATAAAACCAACGGTACCGGCAAAAGGTGCACTGATATTTAGATCCGATAAATTGGCTTTTGCTGCGTCAAGACGTGCTTCGGCAATCTCTACGCTCGCTTTTTGTGCATCAATTTCAGTTTGAGTGATGGCATTACGTTTAACCAAACGCTGAAACTCTTTTAACTTACGTTGTTCATCTTTCAGGTACGCTTTTGCTTCTACTAAAGCTGCTTGTGCTTTATCGTCGTTTAACAGAATAAGAAGCTGGTCTTGTTGCACGTTTTGGTTGGCTTTTACGGCGATCTCTTTCACCTTGCCTGATACCTCAGAAGCAACAACCACCGACTCTGCAGCTTCAAGCTTGCCGATCAGTGATAAAGACTGGTTGATTTGATGCGTCTCTACTTGCTCAGTTACCACGGTAACTGTCGATGGACCACGTTTTGCTGCAAAAGCGGCTGGTGATGCCATTAAAATAGAAAGCGTTAAAACGGATAAAGTGGCTCTCATACTCATAATTTTGGCTACTAATTAGATAAACTTATGTCATTAAACTGAATACAGTTTATCAGTTGATACGACGCCTAACGTCAAGTAGTGTAAATTCAAGTAAAAAGTCAGTTTCTCTTTTGTATAAACGACATACAAAACGCTGACTTTCTACCATCTTTGCCCAAAAAGGCAGCATTCAACGTAAAAACGTAAGAAAAACGCTTTACAGCCTGAGCGAGTTTGCTATGATGCGCTCCGAACTTGAGAGATGTGTTGGGAAAACAATCTTAAGTATAAAAATACCCTGGAGGGGTTCCCGAGTGGCCAAAGGGAGCAGACTGTAAATCTGCCGGCACTGCCTTCGATGGTTCGAATCCGTCCCCCTCCACCATATTCTTTCTTATGTTTGTCCTTTGAACATAAGAACAACTTGGAAGCTAGGTTGGGAAACTAACTTTTAAGCATACTCTTTGTAGTATGAAAATTACCCTGGAGGGGTTCCCGAGTGGCCAAAGGGAGCAGACTGTAAATCTGCCGGCACTGCCTTCGATGGTTCGAATCCGTCCCCCTCCACCATATTCTTTCTTGTGTTTTTCCTTTGAACATAAGAACAACTTGAAAGCTAGGTTGGGAAACTAACTTTTAAGTATACTCTTTGTAGTATGAAAATCACCCTGGAGGGGTTCCCGAGTGGCCAAAGGGAGCAGACTGTAAATCTGCCGGCACTGCCTTCGATGGTTCGAATCCGTCCCCCTCCACCATATTCTTTCTTGTGTTTTTCCTTTAAACATGAGAACAACTTGAAAGCTAGGTTGGGAAACTAACTTTTAAGCGTACTCTTTGTAGTATGAAAATTACCCTGGAGGGGTTCCCGAGTGGCCAAAGGGAGCAGACTGTAAATCTGCCGGCACTGCCTTCGATGGTTCGAATCCGTCCCCCTCCACCATATTCTTTCTTGTGTTTTTCCTTTAAACATGAGAAAAACTTGGAAGCTAGGTTGGGAAACTAACTTTTAAGTATACTCTTTGTAGTATGAAAATCACCCTGGAGGGGTTCCCGAGTGGCCAAAGGGAGCAGACTGTAAATCTGCCGGCACTGCCTTCGATGGTTCGAATCCGTCCCCCTCCACCATATTGAAGAAGCCAGCTCATTGAGCTGGCTTTTTTCGTTCTATACCTATCATTTTTCAATGGCTTACCTCACTATCTGGCGAAATCTAGCCTAATTCAAGGCGCGACTTATAATGCCTTTTCATTAAGTAGTACGGCTCCTAAACTCTTTGAACTGTCTCGACTTGAGAGAGAATCAAAGTGTTAGTTGGTTGGTTTACGTCAATGGAATCAAGCAACTGATCACCCCATTAGTTCTATCGTATGCGCCCCATGAA
>NZ_JAHGAH010001189.1:0-604 GCF_030248475.1 Vibrio sp. D173a | reverse complement strand
TTCACCACTTCACGTGGATCAGAAACGAATCGGTCAGTCAGTGCTGAAATGTGTACCAGACCGTCTTGGTGAACACCGATATCCACGAAGGCACCAAAGTTAGCCACGTTAGAAACAACGCCTTCTAGAACCATACCCGGCTCCAAATCAGACACGGAGTTAACGCCTTCCGCAAAGGTCGCCGTTTTGAACTCAGGACGCGGGTCACGGCCCGGTTTGTCTAGCTCTTTAATGATGTCTGTTACGGTTGGAACACCAAAGTTATCATCGGTGTAGTCAACCGCGTGCAACCCTTTTAGGAAGCTAGAGTCGCCGATTAGGGTCTTGATGTCTTTGCTGTTCTTCTCTGCAATTGCTTTTACCACAGGGTAAGCTTCAGGGTGAACCGCAGAGGCATCGAGTGGGTTTTTGCCGCCCATGATACGCAGGAAGCCAGCACCCTGTTCAAAGGCTTTTGGCCCCAGACGCGCAACTTTCTTCAGCGTGGTACGCGCTTCGAAGCGGCCGTTTTCGTCACGGTAATCAACAATGTTCTGCGCGATGGTGCTTGAAAGACCAGCTACACGGGTTAGAAGTGCGGCAGAGGCGGTGTTGACGTCAACAC
>NZ_JAHGAH010001188.1:0-495 GCF_030248475.1 Vibrio sp. D173a | reverse complement strand
GGTAGATAAACGCAGAAGCAAATGACGTATGACGACGACCGCTTGAGTCAAATGGAGACTTACGATCTAGACGGTGTACACCCGTTTCTGTACGTAGCCAGCCATAAGCGTACTCACCAGAGATGCGAACTGTTGCACCTTTCAGGCCAGCAACTTCACCCTCAGACACTTCAATTACTTCGGTCTTAAAGCCTTTCGCTTCAGCCCAACGCAAGTACATGCGTAGCATCATTGAAGTCCAGTCTTGCGCTTCTGTACCACCCGAACCTGATTGTAGATCGATGTAGCAGTCAGATGCGTCGTGATCGCCCGCGTACATACGACGGAACTCTAGCTTTTCTAGCTTAGCTTCAAGCTCTGCTAGTTCAGGTTCGATCTCATCGAATGTCTCTTGGTCTTCTTCTTCAACCGCTAGCTCAAGTAGGCCCTCAACGTCCTCAACACCTTGGTCAAGTTGGTCGATAGTCTCTACTACCGCTTCCAGTGCAGAACGTT
>NZ_JAHGAH010001187.1:0-1435 GCF_030248475.1 Vibrio sp. D173a | reverse complement strand
ATCATGATACCGATCGCCATTAACAGCCCCACCAGCGACATGATGTTGATAGACAACCCAAGATTCGCCATCAAGAAAAGACCGCCAAGGAAGGCGACCGGCAGACCGGCGGCAACCCAGAATGAGTAACGTAAGCTGAAGAACAGCCACATAGTCGCGAACACCAACACGATCCCTTGCCAGCCGTTGCGTACCATCATCGTCAGACGGTCCCACAATACAGAAGAGAGGTCATTGGTCATTTGTAGCGTTACGCCATCAGGGGCTATCGCACTCTGGTCTTCAACGAATTGTGTCACGCGCTCTTTGATACGCAGCGCGTCATCTTCTTTGTTCTTACTGACCTTAAGCAGAGCCGATGGCTTCCCATCAAACAGTACCTTTTGCTCATCCAGTTCAAATCGGTCTGTGATGACTGCGATATCTCGCAGGCGAATAACAGAGCCGTTTGGAGCAGAGCCGACTACGATACTTTCGAGCTCTAGTGGAGTCACTCGACGCTCATCAAAACGGATCAGAAAGTTTTTGTCGGGTGTTTCGACATTACCACTTGGCAGCTTAACGTTCTGACGCCCAATCTGCTCTGCGATGTCATTAACGGTGAGCCCCAATTGACGAATTGCTTGAGTGTCCAACTCGACACGGTATTGATGATCAGAAAAGCCGCTGACCTCCACCAAAGAGACATCATAATCAAGCTTCATGGTGCGTTTGAGCTGTTCCGCGTATGCTTTGAGCTCTGGCCATGTGGTATCGGCAGTGATTGCTACATCAACGACTGGTTCGTTCCAATCAAGCTCTTGAACTACCGGTGACTCAATCTCTGAAGGAAAGTCGTTGATTGAATCAATCTGGGTTTGAACATCCACCAGCATACGACCAATATCGGCTTTCTCATTCAGTTTGAGGATCAGACGAGCACTGCCTTCGATCGCTTCACACTGCGTTTCCTCAATGTTTGCCAAACCATCGACGGCGTCTTCCATACGAATACACAGGCTCTCTTCCACCTCTTGTGGTGATGCACCCGGGTATACAATCCCAGCCATGATGTAGGGAGGATCATATTCAGGAAAGGTTTCACGCTTAATGGTTGAGAGTGACGTTAAGCCAAGCACTAACAACCCCAACATCAGCAGGTTGGCTGCGGTTGGATGTCGAGAGAAGAACTTGATCATGAATCACTCTCCTGCATTGGCTGCGATTCTGATTCTGCACCCGCTTCTCTGAGTAGCATGCCCTCTATCGCCGGCAGAACATCATTGAGAATAAGCTTATCGCCTTGCTTCAATTCGCCACTCACCACCACTTGATTGTCGCGGCGGTACAAAACCTCGACCTTAACCATGGTTAGACGCATCTCACTATCCATCAGGTAAATGGTGTCACCATGCAACGCGCGCTCAGGAACGACCCATGCTAGGTTGGATGCGCC
>NZ_JAHGAH010001186.1:0-671 GCF_030248475.1 Vibrio sp. D173a | reverse complement strand
GGCTTGATTTACCCTCATTAGGACGACCAGCAATTACCACCTTCATTCCTTCACGCATGATGGCACCTTGGTTAGCCTCTTGGCGAACCGCTTCCAAGTTGTCGATGATAGCCTGTAAGTCAGCACTTACTTTACCATCGGCCAGGAAGTCGATCTCTTCTTCTGGGAAGTCGATTGCCGCTTCAACATAGATACGTAAGTGGATCAGTGACTCTACCAGCGTGTTGATGCGCTTTGAGAATTCACCCTGCAGTGACTGGAGCGCCGATTTTGCCGCTTCTTCAGAGCTTGCATCAATCAGGTCAGCAATGGCTTCTGCTTGGGTTAAATCCATTTTGTCATTGAGGAATGCGCGCTCTGAGAACTCGCCCGGACGTGCAGCACGTACACCTGAGATGGTTAGGATGCGTTTAATCAACATGTCCATAACCACAGGGCCACCGTGACCTTGAAGTTCAAGAACATCTTCACCTGTGAAGGAGTGCGGGTTAGGGAAGTAAAGGGCAATACCTTGGTCTAACTCAATACCATCATGAGATTTGAATGGCAGGTACTCAGCGTAGCGAGGTTTTAAAACCTTACCAGTGACCTCTAGAGCAACCTGAGCTGCCTGTGGGCCTGAAACGCGGATAATACCGACACCACCACGCCCGGGCGCGGTCGCTTGAGCA
>NZ_JAHGAH010001185.1:0-658 GCF_030248475.1 Vibrio sp. D173a | reverse complement strand
TGTCACCGTAGGTAATATGCTCAAACAAGTCGAGATTGATGCAACTCAGCCAAAACTCAATCAAGCAAGCCTTGATAAACCAGTCTTAAGTGGCGGCCCAGTTGCCGAAGACCGTGGGTTTATTCTGCATAAACCCAATGGTAGCTACCAATCTAGCATTAGCATGACAGACCAACTCTCGGTCACGACATCTCGTGATATTCTGACCGTCCTAGGCACTGAAGACGAACCACAGCACTACCTTGTCGCTCTAGGCTATGCCGGTTGGGAGCCGGGACAACTTGAGACAGAGTTAACCGAAAACTCTTGGCTTACCGTTGAAGCGGATCCTAAGGTGATTTTTGACACTCCTATTGGCGAGCGTTGGAAGGTCGCTGTTCAGATGCTAGGTATCAACGCGGCGCACCTCTCAGCAGAGTCTGGTCACGCATAACCCCTATCCCCATAAATTTGGAAAAATTATGTCACGCACGATTATGGCATTTGACTACGGTACTAAGAGTATCGGTAGTGCGATCGGTCAAGAAATTACCGGTACAGCAAGCCCACTGAAAGCATTCAAAGCAAAAGATGGCATCCCAAACTGGGACGATACTGAAAAGCAAATCAAAGAGTGGCAACCCAACCTTATCGTTGAGGGCTACCCAACCTACCTTCA
>NZ_JAHGAH010001184.1:0-519 GCF_030248475.1 Vibrio sp. D173a | reverse complement strand
ATTGATAATGGCACTGACCTCCTCCGTGAGTCATGCAAACTTGGCTGATGTTGGTGAGCCAGTACCCTAAGGTTCGTTTTGCTGTGATTGCGATTGGTGACTCAAGCTACGATCCCTTCTGCGCCGCAGGCCAAGCCGCCCATGAGTTATTAACAAATCTTGGCGCACAGGCGATTTCTGACTGTTTTACCATCGATGTATTGGAGACTCCGGTACCCGAAGACGCTGCAGAAGAGTGGTTTAACGATCATAGTGAGCAGTTTTAGAGTTCTATAATCGATAAAAAAGCGGCGAAAGCCGCTTTTTTTGTACCCAAAACCACCAGCTGTGAATAACTTTTACCAATGAAATGGCACTTTTTTCTCATTTATTGCCATTTTCCTTGTGGATAAGGTCATAGAAATACAGTGATTAACCTATAGTTATCCAAATAACAACTTAAGATCACTTTTTGGGGTGTGTATAAGTGGCCTTTTTGATCCCAGCTAATCCTCATCCTGATCAAAATTAGATCACACC
>NZ_JAHGAH010001183.1:0-541 GCF_030248475.1 Vibrio sp. D173a | reverse complement strand
ACGTAACGTCATCAGCCTGAATGACCCTGTCGGCAGCGAAATCGACAGCAAAGTACTAGAAAACGGCATGTCGCTTTCTCGCCGTCGCGTACCACTGGGTGTGGTTGGCGTTATCTACGAAGCGCGTCCAAACGTGACTATCGATATCGCGGCGCTGTGTCTTAAAACCGGTAACGCAAGCATTCTGCGTGGCGGTAAAGAGACGTTCTTCTCGAACATGGAGCTGGTAAAAGTTATCCAATCTGCGCTAGAAAAAGCAGAGCTACCAGCAGCTTCTGTTCAGTACATTGAAAAGCCAGATCGTGAGCTTGTTTCTCAACTGCTTAAGCTAGATGACTATGTAGATATGATCATTCCACGTGGTGGCGCAGGTCTACACAAGATGTGTAAAGAGAACAGCACTATCCCGGTTATCATCGGTGGCTTTGGTATTAGCCATATCTTTGTCGACGAGTCAGCGGATCTAGAGAAATCTGTCAATGTGGTAGAGAACTCAAAGGTTCAACGTCCATCGGCATGTAACTCACTGGATACTCTGCTT
>NZ_JAHGAH010001182.1:0-565 GCF_030248475.1 Vibrio sp. D173a | reverse complement strand
GGGTGTCGATTACTTTGCTGAGGTTCGCTTGAACGGTGTCGCGGTATGCGATTGCGATGGTTGTCAATTGGAGTACCGCAAAGATATTCGTCCTTACATGCAACTCGGCCGTAACCGCTTTGAGATTCTATTCCTTGAAGAGGAAGAGGGCTTGTTGCTTGAAGAGGATATGGATGAGGCGCTTTCTTCGGCTCCCGTAGAGAAATCAGATCCGCGTATCGGAGTTTGGCAGGCTCCTTATCTGCAGTTTGTTCGGAACGTCAAACTCGAACAGGTGGTAACGGAACAGATCTGGCACCATGGTGGCGGCTGTGAATTCAAGGTCGATGTCATTTATCAGACACTCAAAGCAGGGTTGGTCTCAGCATCAATCAAGTTTAATGGCATGACGCTGGTGATGCCAATTGATGTGCGTGCTGAGCATACGGGTGTGGTCTTTCAGGTGGAAGCGCCGATCGTTTTTAATCTTGAAAAGCCCAACCCTAAGCATCTGTATGAACTAGAGGTTGAGCTTGATGGACAGAAAGAGAGCTCGTTTGTTGCCTTGAACCCTGCTTCTTGTGTG
>NZ_JAHGAH010001181.1:0-866 GCF_030248475.1 Vibrio sp. D173a | reverse complement strand
TATTAGGCGATACCCTAAACCATGGGCCAAGAAATCCTGTACCTGAAGGTTATAACCCTCCTGCAGTGGCAGACAAGCTCAATAAGTTAGCTTCACAGATCATTGCGGTGCGCGGTAACTGTGACGGCGAAGTCGACCAAATGCTGCTCGAATTTCCAATGATGATGGATTACTCGTGGGTGTTGTTGCCTTCTGGGCAGCGTATCTTCTTAACGCATGGCCATCTCTACAACACCAACAAACGTCCACCGCTGAATCCTGGTGATGTGATTGCGCATGGCCATACTCACATCCCTGTTGCTGAGTACCAAGACGAGGTTTTCATCTTCAATCCAAGCTCTGTCACCTTTCCGCGCGATGGACACCCAGCCAGCTATGGTTTGTATGAAAACGGCACCTTCTCTGTGTTAACGTTTGATGGTGATGTTCTAAAAAGCGGTGCACTATAATCCGTGCGCTAAGTAATCAAAGAGCACTGAGATAAGATCGAGTGTTATTTTGAATCGACGTGGCCTAGGTCGCGTTCTGGGGCAATGATATTGCGGACTCGTTGTTTGAGTATTTTTGCCTCAGGGAATCCCCCTTCTGCTTTTCTGTCCCAGATGAGTACACCGTTACAAAAAACTTCGAACCGACCTCCGGTATCTGGGCAAAGTGTTACTGCACCGAGCTCTTCGCTAAAGGTATGCAGCAATTCTTGAGACAACCAGCTAGCACGAAGCATCCAATTGCATTGGCGGCAATAGTGAATGGTAACCGTCGGTTTTTCAGATGGTTCAAGGAGAGTTTGTGGTTCCATGTCTTATTCTCTTATCGATGGTGTGTGAGCGCGTCGAGTTGTTAGCTAGATAACGCTTTAGACAAAC
>NZ_JAHGAH010001180.1:0-1156 GCF_030248475.1 Vibrio sp. D173a | reverse complement strand
TATAATTTGGGTGAAGTGTACAACCTGACAATTTCGCGCGGGACGTTAACACCGTACTATTCGGTGCTGGAATGAATATCTCTGGCATGGTCGATCCGGCTAACATTTTTGCGTTTCTCGACATCACAGGTGATTGGGACCCTAGTCTTGCGTTTGTGATGGGGGGCGCTTTACTCGTATTTACGCCTTTCTACCATTTCATTATTAAACCTCGCAGTAAAACCGTTGATGGCAATGCTTTTAGCCTGCCTACGAATACAAAGATTGATCGTAAGCTGATTTTAGGTGCGTCTATTTTCGGCTTAGGTTGGGGAATCGGTGGTATCTGCCCGGGACCAGCGGTCTCCAGTTTGGGCGAGGGTAGCATTACCATCATCTCGTTCATTGCCAGTATGATGATTGGAATGAAGTTGGTTGCGTTAGTCTCGACCAAATAGCCGTACACCAACTAGCCATATATAGCGTAATCACTTTGATACAGTGGTTAACAAAGCACACTTGTTGTTCGTTTAAAATTGAGAGAACTAAAAGCCGCTTAACAGAAATGTCCAACTTTACGGGGGCACTTCATGGAAAGCGGCTTTTAGCTGTTTACTGACTTTTTACTGTATTCAGTTAGATACGTTTCTGATGATGTAAGAAGGTACGGTAGCTAAGATGGCTATGAGTCCTCTCAGCAAGAGTTGTTTAGTAACCGCTCTTAGCTACTTCCTCACTTTCACCTAGTGTATTTAGCAGGTTTGTTAGTAAGCTAGACGCACCAAAACGATAATGCATGCTATTTTCCGCCCACTCGGTACCAAAAATAGTATCAACCATATCTAGGTATTTTTTTGCATCTTCGGCAGTTTGTACTCCACCAGAAGCTTTGAAACCAACGGTTTTTTCCACACCCATGTCTTTGATAACTGACAGCATAGCTTCAGCTGCGTCTAGAGTTGCATTTACGGGTACTTTACCTGTGGATGTTTTAATGATGTCAGCCCCTGTTTTGATTGAAATCTCAGATGCTTTTCTGATCAGCGCATTCGTTTTCAGCTCACCAGATTCAATGATGACTTTCAAAGGTGTATCACCGCAGGCTGCTTTACACTGTTTAACCATTTCAAACCCCACGTCTTCGTTTCCAGCCATAAGTGCACGGTATGGGAACGTT
>NZ_JAHGAH010000118.1:0-64745 GCF_030248475.1 Vibrio sp. D173a | reverse complement strand
ACTGATCGGCATTAGAGCCAATGCTCTCCTTTTTCTTTACTGCAATGATTTAGTCACCAGCGAACATGTAGCCTTCACCGTGAACCGTCACAAAGATTTGTGGATTCTTAGGATCAAACTCCATCTTAGCTCGCATGCGGCGAATCAAAACGTCGATAGTACGATCGTTTGGCGCATCCACTCGGTGGCTGATCATATTCAAAATGCGCTCACGGCTAAGTACCTGATTTGGGTACGAAGACAGTGCAACTAATAGCTCATATTCTGCTTTCGTTAGTTTCACTGGCTCACCATTACGGCTTAGAGCACGACGTTGAATATCAAACGTCCACTCACCGAAGCGCACAATGTGTTCTTCATTAGTGTCGCTGGCTGCTTTTTGAGAACCGTTGCGAGCCGCAGAAATGCGCCATAACAAGTTCTTAACGCGAACTAGTAATTCCCTTAGTTCAAAAGGCTTTGTCACATAATCGTCTGCGCCCATTTCTAGGCCAACGATTTTGTCAATGCTATCCGTGCGTCCTGTCACTAATATGATGCCGATATCTGATTGGCTGCGTAATTCACGCGTAAGCATCAGGCCGTCTTCGCCAGGCAAGTTAATATCCAGCATAATTAAATCTACATCGCCACCTTGCAGCACTTCACGCATCTCTGCGCCACTTTCTGCTTCACTGACTTTGTAGCCTTCTTTTTGGAAATAGCCCGCAAGCTTACTACGAGTTACAACATCATCTTCTACGACTAATACGTGATAGCTCATTTACACCACTTTCTGTCTTTTTATTATCCAAGACGTATTCTATTCATAACTAGTAACATTTCTAGTCGTAGAACCATTAAAATGCAAGATTTTGCGATTTTATTGATTCAAAGCAAGCTTATTTACGGCTATACATAACTACGAATATTTTCCCACAAAGCATAACAATTATAGTTACTGCTATTCATCTTAATTGTTTACACTTAAGGGAGAATCATTCAGGAGCAAAAAAATGCAAGAAGTGAAAGCTTTTAACGAAAAACGCGCCGAGATCTATTGGTGGTTTTCTAGCCTGTTCGCAAAAGAGCTGACAGAAAACGAATTGGAAACCTACCACAGTGTTGAAATTCGAAGCTTTTTAGTCGGCCTTGGTGAAAATGAATCACTGAAACCAGCCGTTGATACCCTTGTTGATGCACTCAACCGCCTACAAGATCGTGAAGACGCTCAGCTAGAATTAGCTGCAGACTTCTGCGAACTTTTCCTTAAAACAGAAAAACACGGCGCACTGCCTTACGCCTCTATGTATATCGGTAAATCTGGCCTGCTAAATGATAAACCAGCAGAAGAGATGGAAAAGCTGATGGCTGATTTTGGCGTGCAGGTAGACGAAAACCTTAAAGAACCAGCCGACCATTTAGCGGTAGAGCTGGATTTCTTAGGCAACATGATCATTCGCTCAAACGAACTAGAGCAAGAAAAGCATATGGAAGAAGCGTTCGAGAAACAGAACGAATTCATCCAGCAGCACCTTATGACTTGGTTGCCTCAGTTTGCTGCTAAATGTAAGCAATTCGATGAATTTGGCTTCTATGTTAGCGTTGCGCAACTATTAATTGCATTCTGTAAACTGGACAGCACCTACCTTCTTGGTGAATAATTGCCGCCTATTTTAGGGAGCCTGCTATTTAGGCTCCCTATTTTATTCGTTTATTTTTAATCTGGCTCATAGAAACCCAACAAATTTAGCCGTTAAAATGTGACCTCAAAGGCACAAAACAACCGCTGAAAATATTGCCAGCCTGCCCACATCAGTCTAAAATGTGAGCGCAAACGATTAAATATGATTTATATGTAAACCGCTGAAATATAGCGGTTTTTGTGTTTTCTTAACATGATTGCTGACCTATTTCTCATTTATGTAAGACAGGAATAGGCGTTTCAGCAACAAATGTTGCTACAAACCTTTTTATACCGATTTCGGAACAACCGCTGCCAAATATCTCAGCAATGCCCTTTCTGCAGTTGCTCGGTTTGCGCAAGACCCTAAGCATATGGTTGTCTTCACTACGGTATTCAGTAGCTCGATACAGGACATCATTTATGGCCACTATTAAAGACGTTGCTCGCTTAGCCGGCGTTTCTACCACAACAGTTTCGCACGTAATTAACAAAACTCGCTTTGTTGCAGAGACCACTCAAGAAAAAGTAATGAAAGCAGTGGATGAGCTCAATTACGCGCCAAGTGCTGTTGCTCGTAGTTTGAAATGCAACTCTACTCGTACTATCGGTATGTTAGTTACTCAATCAACCAACCTATTCTTCTCTGAAGTGATCGATGGTGTTGAAAGCTACTGTTACCGTCAAGGTTACACACTAATCTTATGTAACACTGGTGGTATCTACGAGAAACAACGTGACTACATCCGCATGCTTGCAGAGAAACGCGTAGACGGCATCCTAGTAATGTGTTCTGACCTTACGGAAGAGCTAAAAGAGATGCTTGATCGCCATTCAGACATTCCTAAAGTGGTAATGGACTGGGGCCCAGAAAGCTCACAAGCAGATAAGATCATTGATAACTCAGAAGAAGGCGGTTACATCGCGACGAAATACCTGATCGACAACGGTCATACTGACATCGCATGTTTGAGCGGCCACTTTGAAAAGGCGGCGTGCCAAGAGCGTATCGCAGGCTACCGTCGTGCAATGGCTGAAGCAAATCTTGCAGTAAACGAAGATTGGGTTCTTGAAGGTAACTTCGAGTGTGATACAGCAGTACTTGCTGCAGACAACATCACTGCAATGGAAAAACGCCCAACTGCTGTATTCTGCTTTAACGACACAATGGCGTTAGGTTTGATGAGCCGTCTACAACAAAACGGCATCAAAGTACCAGATGACATATCCGTTATCGGCTACGACAACATTGAGCTTGCAGAGTACTTCTCACCGCCGCTAACGACGATCCACCAACCGAAACGTCGTGTGGGTAAAAACGCGTTTGAAATTCTACTAGAGCGCATCAAAGACAAAGAGCACGAAAAGCGTGTGTTTGAGATGCAGCCAGAGATCGTAGTTCGCAATACAGTTAAGAAATTGAACTAATTTCACCTCAGTTTTTATAAAGCGCTCTTCGGGGCGCTTTTTTATTGCGTAAAATAACTTTTTTGAAACATTCGACATCGCTTATACAATCAAAGGCTAAGATAAGTTGCTGTTTTAACTCACTTGTAGCCCATTTCCTACATCAAGCTTTAGTATGACAAGTAGACAGCCCAAAATATGAAACTAAACACATCAAAATAGCACTATCAACTGAACCAAGATCACACTTTGATGTTTGAAACGTGATGTTAATTCAATATACGAAGTATTCTCAAATGGTCACGCACAGGGCAAACCATTCGAAAGGGTGGGACGCAAAGCCTCCGGCCTGAACCATCGAATTAGATGGAAGGTAGCGGGGTTACCGATGGCAAATATGCATTAAGTGAGTTTACCCTTTAATGACATTGTGTCTGCATGCATTTGCTAATCTCTCGGACCTGATTTTTGGTGGCGTAATATTAATTACACCGAGATAACACACCATGGATAAACCGATACTCAAAGACTCAATGAAGCTGTTTGAGGCACTTGGTAATATCAAGTCGCGCTCAATGTTTGGCGGCTTCGGGCTCTTCGCTGATGAAACGATGTTTGCGCTAGTCGTAAACAACCAACTTCACATTCGAGCTGACCGACAAACATCTTCTGACTTCGAGACTCAAGGACTAAAACCGTACGTCTACAAGAAACGTGGTTTCCCAGTTGTTACGAAATACTATGCGATTTCTGATGATCTATGGGATTCAACCGATCGCTTGATTGAAGTTGCAAAGCAATCTCTAGAGACCGCTAAGCAAGAGAAAAAGCAACAAGCGAGCACCAAACCTAACCGATTGAAAGACCTTCCGAATCTTCGCCTAGCAACCGAACGCATGTTGAAGAAAGCAGGCATTGACTCTGTCGAGCAGCTAGAAGAAGAAGGTGCCTTAAACGCTTACAAAGCAATCCAAGATACGCATGCCTCAACGGTAAGCCTTGAGTTGTTGTGGGCGCTAGAGGGCGCAATCAACGGTACACATTGGAGCGTCGTACCTCAGTCTCGCCGAAAAGAATTGATGAGTGCTCTCCCGTAGCGCGTTCATATCAGTATGACATTGAGTAAAAGCCGCAGTTTTCACGCTGCGGTTTTTTTTTGAAATTTTTCTTATTCCATTCTGTCTTATTATTTAAGAAGCCAAACGGAGCAATTGATATGAATAAGAAACTGATTTTAGGACTGATCCTAGTCGCGACCATCCTCTTTCTAGGTGTAAATTTTGGTCAATACCTAACCCTAGAAAATGCAAAAGCACAACAAGAGGCGTTAAATAGCTTTATTGACCAAAACTTCATATACGCCGCCGCGACCTATTTCTTTGCTTATATCGCCATCACTGCGTTTTCGATTCCAGGCGCAGCTGTCGTTACCCTGCTCGGTGCTGCCTTGTTTGGTTTTTGGACTAGCTTATTGTTGGTTTCTTTTGCCAGCACCATCGGCGCTACGATTGCTTTCTTGAGTAGCCGTTACCTATTGAGAGAATGGGTACAAAGTAAGTTTGGGAGTAAACTGAGTGCGATTAACCAAGGCGTTGGAAAAGACGGTGCCTTTTACCTGTTTTCTCTGCGCTTGATTCCCGTCTTTCCGTTTTTCCTTATCAACTTATTGATGGGGTTAACACCGATGACCATTGCGCGTTTTTACTTAACCAGCCAAATCGGTATGCTGCCAGGCACTGCCGTGTACTTAAACGCTGGTACTCAGCTCGCCACCATCGATAGCCTATCAGGTATTGTGTCGCCGACCGTATTAGCGTCATTTGCGTTACTTGGTTTGTTCCCAATCATCGCAAAATGGGTTATGAATAAAGTTCGCCCTGCTCAAGTACAAAACGGAAACGCTTAATGAAAATATACGTCGCCAAGAATCCTGCTGAAGCTCATATCGTTTGCGAGCTTCTAAAAACCGAACAGATAGCTTGTGAAGTAAGAGGCGAGGGAATGTTTGGCTTGAAAGGCGAACTGCCATTTGGCGATGATACAGACCCGTATGTTTGGCTTTTACATCCAGAGCAAGAGTTGAAAGCGTCAGCCATTGTTGAAGATTATCGACAACAAGCGGACCGAACATATCAAGATTGGCAATGCCCACAATGTTCAGAACAAAATGAAGGTCAGTTTGGGGCATGCTGGCAATGTGGATATCAAATAGGGGAGCCATAATGGCTCCCCTACTCTTTGGGTCTGACTGAGAGCTCTATTAAGCCGCTAGACTTTGCTGCTTAATGAACTCGATAGAATGCTGGTTAAAGTCGTCTGGTCTTTCCACATTGCACACGTGTCCACAATCAGGAATTTCGCGCAAGACGCTGAGCTTGTGTACCGCAACCATCTCTTTGACAGGTTTAATGAACATATAATCTCTATCCCCCATCAAGTATAGGGTTGGGATTGGAAGCTCACGATCTTTAAAATATCGCATCAACGGGTTCACGTCCGCAGCCAAAATAAACCAACGTTTGAATTCTTTCTGGCACAGCTTCTTTGCTTCGCGAATAAATAGATGTCGCGATTCACGTTGGTTCTTCTGTGGCATCACAATGTAAGCAAATAACTTATACAGCCACATGTATGGCAGGATATGCTTACCGAGGTTGCCAAGTCTCACTAGGATTTGAGAGCGTGTATTCAAACGTGTCACCGCCCCGCCAAGAACCATAGAGCGTACGCGTTCTGAAGCCAGCTCGGCAAGGTTACGAACAATGATGGTCCCCAGAGACATACCGACAAAGTGCGCGGACTGAATCTTAAGGTGATCTAGGACTTTTAAAATATCTTGGGTGACTGCCGTAAAGGTATAACGGCTTGTCATCAACTCTTTAAGCAGTTGATTGGATTTTCCGTGTCCTCGAAGATCAATCAGCAATAAATTGAAGTGCTGCTTATAAGCCTTGATCTGTTTAAACCATATCGAAGAACTGCCACCAGCACCATGAACGAAAACGACCCACTCCTTACTAGTAGGGTGTAAATAGGTTTTGTGGAATAAAAGTGGCTGAGTCATGTATCAGTATGAAAAACATTCTTTGTGAACAGAAATAAATAAATCCTAACACACTCTATTAGGGCAAGAGTAATAAAGGCACCTAATCCGGTGCCTTTCGTTACACTTTCTAAAAATTTTGCGTCAATTTAACGCAGCTCTATACAATTGCAAATACTCTTCAGCCGCTTTGCGCCAACAAAAGTCTTTTTGCATAGCATGCAGTTGTACTCGCCTTACTTCGTTCACATTTTGTGCATACAGCAATAATGCTCGTAGCATGGTAAGCAGCAATCCTTGTGGCGTCGGTTCATAAAAAACAAAACCCGTTGCGTCTGTTGGATCAACGTCGTAGTCATTCACGCTATCTTTTAAGCCCCCGACCCCACGAACGATAGGCAAAGTGCCATAAGCCATGCTGTAGATTTGGTTCAAACCACAAGGTTCAAACTCAGAAGGCATTAAGAAGAAATCTGAGCCGGCCTCAACCAAGTGTGCGAGCTCGTTGTCATAAGCTTCAACAAAAACAAACTTATCCGAAAACTGTGCGGCAACATCTCGTAACTGCGCAGCCAGAATAGGATCGCCAGTACCAACCACAACAAGCTGAACATCGTGTTTTAGAAAATCAGCCAATGCCGGCAAGAGATAATGAACCCCTTTTTGCTGTGTCAGGCGGCACACCATACCAAACATGGCACAATCGGACGCTTCAAGACCCAGTTGTTCTTGCAGCGGCTTCTTACATGCGTTTTTACCACGAACCATACTTTGTCGATTCGCTTTGTAGTTTAGCGGTAAACTCGAATCGGTTTCTGGGTTCCAAGTGCCGTAATCGCAGCCATTAAGAATACCAACCAAATCTCCAGCACGTTGCTGAAATTCCCACGCCATACCATGGCTTCCCAGCTCAGTTTTAAGCTCTTCTGCATAAGTTGGGCTGACCGCATTGATTTTATCTGCGTTCATCACCCCCGCTTTAAGCATGGTGATGTGCGTAGCGCTTACCGCTGCGTCTGGTACATTTCGGGAATGAAACTCAGGAAGACACTGAACATCGTCATAGCTAAATACCCCTTTGAATACCGCATTATGGATAGAGATAACGCTGCGAGTATTAGCAAAGAAAGCGTCGTGACCGTAACGATGTTTTAGCAAGAATGGAACTAACCCAGTATGCCAGTCATTGGCATGTACAATATCTGGTTGAAAACCAAGCTTAGGTAACATATCAAGGCAAGCAGCGCTGAAAAAAGCAAAGCGCTCGCCGTTGTCGGTATAAGCCTGGTTATTTTCCGCATACATGGAAGGACGATTGAAATACGGAGGGCAATCAATCAGGTAAACTGGATTGTCGCCGAGCGTTAGCTTTAGGACACGGTAAGCGGTATGAGGCCAACTCGTTAGCTCTGTCTCAAGAACGGTTTCCGCCTCTGATAACTGCTCAATGCCGGTATAGGCTGGTATAGAAATTCGTACATCTTGCTGAAGATTTTGAAGGGCTTCCGGCAGTGCCTTGGCTACATCAGCCAAGCCACCACTCTTGATCAGTCCTTCGACTTCAGACGCTACAAACAGAACAGACAAATTGTTAGTAGCCAACACGTGCTCCTTTTGGAATTACAACAATGCCATCATCTGACACATGGTAGTGTTTCTTATCTTCTTGTAGATTTACACCAATTTGCGTGCCCGGTGCAATATCCGCATCTTTATCTACAATCACGCGGCGAAGTACACAACCTTCTCCAACTTTCACGTCACCAAGCAAAATACATTGGCTAATGTCACACGCAGAAGCGATGTTGCTGCGGAAGCCAAGTACCGATTTTTCGATACGGGAGCCGCGCACGTAGCTACCGTTACACACTAAGCTGTCGATGATCTGAACTCGACCATTGTCAGAGTCCGTAAATGTCGCAGGTGGCAATGGTGGGTAGTAAGTGTGCAGTGGCCATTTGCGGTTGTATAGCGAGAACGCTGCGTCTTTCTCAAGCAGGTCCATATGAGCTTGCCAGTACGCGTCAATCGTACCTACATCGCGCCAGTAAACTTCTTCTTTCTCACCTGTAATGCGGTTAGTACTGAAGTCGTAAACAAACACATCACCACGTGGGAACATCTTTGGAATGATGTCTTTACCGAAGTCGTGAGAAGAAGCTTCATTGTCCGCATCTTCAATCAGCTCAGCAAACAGCGTCTGAGCTTCAAATACGTAGTTCCCCATCGAAACCAGCGCATGTTCTGGGTCGCCAGGAATAGATTTCGGGTTTGCAGGTTTCTCTTCAAAGCCGATCATACGACCTTCGTTATCGACTTCAATAACACCAAATTGAGAAGCTTCAGATAACGGCATTCTAAGCGCTGAAACCGTTAGTGACGCCTCTTTCTCTTGGTGGAAAGCCAACATCTGTTTGATGTCCATTTTATAAATATGGTCTGAACCAAAGATACAAACTTGATCCGGTTCCGCCAATTCCATAAAACGTAGGTTTTGGTAAATAGCATCCGCTGTACCTTCATACCAACGCTTACCTGTACGCATTTGCGCAGGAATTGGGTCGATAAAACGGTCGGTAATACCGTTGATGTTCCAACCCTTTTTCAAGTGGTGGAATAGAGATTGAGATTTGAATTGAGTAAGAACGTAAATGCGCATGAGATCCGCATTCACAAAGTTATTCAGAGCGAAATCAATAAGTCGGTAGCTCCCGCCAAAAGGGACCGAAGGTTTACTGCGGGATTCCGTTAAAGGTCTCAAGCGAGAGCCTTCACCGCCAGCAAGAATCATTCCCAAAACACCAGCCATTCGTTGTTCTCCATATATAGTTATAGCTTGGAACTGGTACTCGCTTGATATGAGCAGAACTCGGGGAGTCAAGCGAATAGGTTAATACATTCGCACTGACAAGTTTCTTTGAACCCTCACAGCACGAACTAAAAAAGCTATTGCACATCCTCGTACGCCAGCACCTTAGTTATTCTTTATTTTTGGCGCTAAATAACAGCATACAGTTGCATTATTTGTGTAATAAGTTATCGGACTGGAACTAAATTACAATTTAAAATATGCCATTCCGTGTCATATACAGATGTTGCTTACTCAATACGGTATCTTGATCACACATCAGAGCGCAAACGATTACATTGTGAAAACAATTTACAAACCGATTAACTACACAAGTGCAGTTTTGCGACAGGATACGATGAAACTATGACCGTTCGATGAAAACAAAATGGAGAAAACTTGAAGGAAAAAGCATTGATGAAATGAATGATTTACAAAATAGCAGATAAAAAATAAGGCAGCGAATTCGCTGCCTTATCCATTTAAACCTGATGTTTAAGCTTTTGCTTTTTTGCGCTTATCTGTGATTTCCCACTTACCGTCAACAAACAACGCAGTCCAACCACTTGGTTTGCCATTGTCTTCAGTACGCACGTAGTTTTCTTTGCTCTTACGGCTAAAGCGAACCACTGCAGGGCGACCATCTGGATCCGCTGCTGGCGCTGTCGTTAGGTACTTAAACTTCTCCGGAAGACGTTCTTCGAAGCGAGCCAGTTCAGACACCAACGGAGCACGAGTTTCACGTGATTTAGGGAAGTTGCTTGCTGCCATAAATAGGCCAGAAGCACCATCACGCAGAACAAAGTAAGCGTCCGAGTTTTCACATGGCAGTTCAGGGAAATGAACTGGGTCTTCCTTCGGTGGCGCAACTTCGCCATTCTTCAGAATCTTACGAGTGTTCTTACACGTCTCACTCGTACAGTCCATGTATTTACCGAAGCGACCGTTTTTAAGCACCATGTCAGAACCACACTTGTCACACTCAACAACTGGGCCATCGTAGCCTTTCACTTTGAACTCGCCGTGTTCAACGATGTAGCCTTCACAGTTCGGGTTGTTACCACAAACGTGCATCTTACGCTTATCGTCGATCAGGTATGCATCCATCGCTGTTTCACAGATAGGACAACGCTTCTTCGCACGCAGTGCTGCAGTTTCCACATCTTCTTCTAGAACATTGATAATGCCATCTTCGTCACCTAAGTTAATCGTTGTCTTACAACGCTCTTTAGGTGGCAATGCGTAACCAGAACAGCCAAGGAACACACCGGTAGACGCAGTACGAATACCCATTGGACGACCACAAGTTGGACACTCAATATCTGTCATCACAATGTGATTCAGTTTCATGCCGCCTTCGTTTTCGTCCTGTTCCGCTTTCTCAAGATCGCCAGTGAAGTCTGTGAAGAAGTTGTCTAGAACATCTTTCCACATCACATCGCCTTCTGCGATTTGGTCAAGCTTCTGTTCCATACGAGCCGTGAAGTCGTAGTTCATTAGGTCGTTAAAGCTGTCATCTAGGCGGTCAGTAACGATCTCGCCCATCTTTTCTGCATAGAAACGACGCTGTTCAACTTTCACGTAACCGCGATCTTGGATCGTAGAGATGATTGAAGCGTAAGTTGAAGGACGGCCAATGCCGCGCTTCTCAAGCTCTTTAACCAATGCCGCTTCTGTAAAACGTGCAGGTGGCTTAGTAAAGTGCTGTTTAGGCTCTAATGACTCTAAGTCTAGCTTTTCGCCTAGCTGAACAGCTGGAAGAATCGTATCTTCGTTTTTACCCATTGGGCGTTGTACGCGAGTCCAACCGTCAAACTTAAGGATACGGCCTTTCGCTTTTAGCGTGTATTCTGCCGCTTTCACACTGATTGTTGTTGAATCGTATTCTGCTGGCGTCATTTGACAAGCAACGAACTGATTCCAGATCAATGAGTAAAGTTTGTGTGCGTCCGCATCAACACCTTGTAGATCTTCTGATTTCACAGAAACATCGGAAGGACGAATCGCTTCGTGCGCTTCTTGTGCGCCCTCTTTGCTACCGTATGTTAGCGGTTTAGCAGGAAGATACTTGTCACCATACTCAGAGCCGATGAATCCACGAACCGCATCTACAGCTTCCGCACTCAAGTTGGTAGAGTCGGTACGCATATAGGTGATGTAACCCGCTTCATACAAACGTTGAGCGAGCATCATTGTCTTCTTAACGCCGTAGCCAAGACGAGTGCTTGCCGCTTGTTGCAGTGTTGAAGTGATGTACGGTGCAGAAGGCTTACTCTTTGTTGGGCGGTCTTCACGCTTACAAACTTCGTAGCTCGCTTTTTCCAGTACCGAAAGCGCTGCTTTGGTCTCTGCCTCGTTGACTGGCTTAAACGCAACGCCATCTTTTTGTGCAACAAGCAATTTGAATGCGGTCTTGTCTTTGGTGTGCGTATTCGCGTTGATATCCCAGAACTCTTCTGGAATGAAAGCGTTGATTTCACGCTCACGCTCAACCAATAGCTTCACCGCTACTGATTGTACGCGACCTGCTGAAAGACCACGCGCAACTTTCTTCCATAGCAATGGAGAAACCATGAAACCTACTACTCGGTCCATGAATCGACGTGCTTGCTGTGCGTTAACACCGTCCATGTTTAGCTCGCCAGGTGTCTGGAAAGCTTGTTGGATAGCATTCTTAGTGATCTCGTTAAACACTACGCGCTTGTATCGCTCTTCATCGCCACCGATGATCTCACGAAGGTGCCATGCGATTGCTTCCCCCTCGCGGTCCAAATCGGTTGCGAGGTAAACGTAATCAGCGTCTTTGGCTAATTTTTGCAGTTCGCTTACGACTTTTTCTTTGCCTGGAAGGATTTGGTAATTCGCATCCCAGTCATGATATGGGTTAATCCCCATTTTTTTGATTAGCGCTTTGCGGTCTTTTTCTTTTTTGACACGCGCTTTCTCTTCAGGGCTCATTCCTTTTGTAGAAATGGCAGCGGCTTTTTTCTCACCAGTGCTTTGACCGGCCGTAGGCAGATCACGCACGTGACCAACACTAGACTTAACAATAAAGTCTTTACCAAGATATTTATTTATCGTCTTAGCCTTGGCTGGTGACTCCACTATAACGAGCGATTTACCCATAACTGACTCTAACGTCCTTCATAATAATGCGGGTAACTGCCCCCTAAGGAAGCTACCCGCATAATGTTCTATTTCATTGCTTCTTTTTTTACTATTGTGCGAGATGAAAAGAAGATCAACTGCTTTTTTGAAATTCAGATCCGATTGGTTGACAATTCATCGCCTTTGCACTTTGATGAGGCAGGGTTCTGAAAAAGGTCTTGAGCGGCATATACTAAGCAGGCAAAGATTCCTCTCGCTAGTCGAATTCAATAAATTTTGTCTCACATCACAAAATATTTTTTCTTTCGCGATCAGAACTTAACCTTAGATTAGACCGTAAAATAGCCACTGCACGTATATACCAATAACGCCTCTATATAAATGTATACCGGTATAAAAGCGTAAACACGCAATCAGAGATTTAGGCATGCAAACCCATGACAATTGTGGGTATACTGCGCTCACTTAAGTTTCATTGAATGACGAGAGCGTTATGTCTGATAGAAAATACATTGAAGAATTCGACCTTCTTTTAATCGCAAACCAAATCATCCAAGAGCACGATGACTACATCGATGGTATGCGTGCGACGAGCGTAGAAGAAAAAGACGATGTATTGGTATTTAAAGGTGAGTACTTCCTCGATGAGAAAGGTCTACCGACCACTAATACAACAGCAGTATTCAATATGTTCAAATACCTAGCGCAACACCTTTCAAAAGAGTTCACATTGAACAAGTAAGCGCTTCAAATTCAATAAAAAAGCCAGAGTTCTCACTCTGGCTTTTCTCTTTCATACAAGACGAATTAACAGCTCAACGCTTTCAACTTATCGAAGTAATCCGGGAACGTCTTCGACGTACACTTGGGATCGTTAATCGTCACAGGCGTGTCGCTTAGCGCTACCAGCGAGAAACACATCGCCATTCGGTGATCGTCGTAGGTATCAATCGCAGCGTGCGTAAGCTGTGGTACAGGCTTCACAATGATGTAATCTTCGCCCTCTTCCACCTCTGCGCCAACTTTGCGTAGCTCAGTCGCCATAGCGGATAGACGGTCAGTCTCTTTTACACGCCAGTTGTACACGTTGCGAATCGCCGTTGTGCCTTCGGCAAACAGTGCTGTTGTCGCAATGGTCATTGCCGCATCTGGAATATGGTTGTAGTCCATATCGATGCCTTTCAGCTGGCCGACACGAGAGATAACGTAATCATCACCCCATTCGATATCTGCACCCATTTTTTCAAGCGCATCAGCGAATTGGATATCACCTTGGATACTGTTTTTACCAATACCAGTGACTTTCACTTCACCACCTTTGATGGCTGCTGCCGCCAAGAAGTAAGAAGCAGATGATGCATCACCTTCAACCAAGAAGTCACCCGGAGCGACGTACTGTTGACCCGCAGGAATCACAAATTCTTGGTAATCGTTGTTGATCACATCCACACCAAACTGTTTCATGATGTGCAGCGTGATATCAATGTATGGTTTTGAAACCAGTTCACCTTCGATGTTGATGCGAATGTCACCTTCTGCCAACGGTGCTGACATCAAAAATGCCGTCAGGAATTGGCTAGAAATCGAACCATCAATCGATACAGAGCCCGACTTAAGTCCAGTACCTACGATTTTTAGTGGTGGGTAGTTTTCATTTTCCAGATACGTTACGTCCGCGCCAGCCGCTTTTAGGGCCGTGACTAAGTGACCAATTGGGCGTTCCTTCATTCTAGGTTCGCCAGTCAGAACGTATTCACCTTCGCCTAAGCATAGGGCTGCAGCAAGTGGACGCATTGCTGTACCTGCATTGCCTAAAAAGAGCTCTACAGGTTCAGAGACAGAAAATGGGCGACCAAGACCTTCTACGACACATTCCGTTTTGTCCTCAGACAATTGGTACTGAACACCGAGTTTAGTCAGAGCGTTCAACATGTGGCGAATATCATCACTGTCGAGAAGGTTGGTCAAACGAGTCGTACCTTTTGCTAGTGCAGCAAGCAGTAACGCTCGATTGGAAACGCTTTTTGATCCAGGAAGGTTCACTTCCCCTTGAATTTTATTGATAGGTTGTAACGTTAGGCTTTCCATTAAAAGTTGATAATCCTTTGTGCCCTCACTTCAAGGTTTTTGAGAGCTAAACAATTCTTCGTGAATTCAGACTAACGAAAAAACCACCACAAAACCAGAGTAAATCCATGCTAATTTTTGAATAATTAGTCAGCTTAGGTTTTGCAGTGCAAACGTTGGCTTAATAAGCGATATCAACCCTTACACCATCATCAAAATACAGGATGCGCACCTCATCACCTCGATTAAATAACATGCTGTTATCAACATCTTGAATGACGTTGATCAGTTTGTTGCCATCAACCTTGATCAATAGTTCAACGAGTTTGTATTCAACCGTGTATTCATAATTGCTGCGATTTCTCACCACCGCCGCACCAGCCAATGCACCAACAGCCGTCGCCACTTCTTTACCCGTGCCACCACCAAATTGATTGCCGACTAAACCACCGATCGTCGCCCCTAGTAAGGTCTCCCATCCGTTGCTTTGAGATTGCTTCACCTCTTGCTGTGTAATGTATCGCACCGAATCGACTTTGCCATACACCACTTGGTTAACTGGCTTTGCTACATTTCTTTCATAGGCTGCATTGGCGAAAAATGGCAAAAACAGTATGATCCATGCCCATCGTTTTATATTAAGTTTTACTCCGCTCATAATAAGCTCCTATAGGCTCTGATGTTGGTAAAGTTTTCTTTATGGCTATCTATTTAACTGAACTTGGTGATTCACATTCTTTTCCGTCGCCATACGACGCATTGAATGACCCAAATGGCTTGCTGGCTTTTGGCGGCGATCTTAACCCTGATCGCATTCTAAACGGCTATCATCAGGGCATTTTCCCTTGGTATGGGCCGGGAGAGCCGATTCTATGGTGGAGCCCATCTCCACGAGCCGTTTTTGACCCTTTGGCATTTAAGCCTTCCAAAAGCTTGAAAAAGTTTCAACGTAAACAACAGTATAAAGTAACGCTAAACAATGCAACCGAACGCGTAATTCAATTATGCTCTTCAACTCGCTCAGCAGAAGAAACTTGGCTCAATGAAGAGATGCAGACATCATACATTGAGCTTGCGAGACGCGGACACTGCCACTCAGTAGAAGTATGGCACGATGAGAAGTTAATTGGCGGCTTGTACGGCATTAGCGTCGGCCAACTTTTTTGTGGTGAGTCGATGTTTAGCCTTAAAGACAACGCGTCGAAAATCGCATTGTGGTATCTATGCGAGCACTTGGCGTCAAACCAAGGTCAATTAATTGATTGCCAAGTAATGAATCCGCATCTGGCCTCACTTGGCGCGTTTGAGCTGGAGCGTGACGACTTTGTACAAAAACTACTATCTTTAAGAGACAGGAACATTAATTTGGGTACGTTTGAACCACAGGTTTTGCAAGGCGCAGTATCATGAGCACAGATCTCCAGCACATTCGTATCGGATTAACTAATAACCATCCATGCAGTTACCTACCTGAACGTGAAGAGCGAGTGGCTGTCGCGCTAGACGAAAACTTACATACAGAAGACAACTATCAAGTTTTGATGGCCAACGGTTTTCGACGCAGCGGCGATACTATTTATAAGCCTCATTGTCAGCACTGCAACGCATGTCAACCTATACGAATTGCGGTACCTGACTTCATCCCTTCAAAAAGCCAAAAGCGTTTGCAGAGCAAAGGAAAGGCGTTACATTGGGAGATGAAACCTGAGCTCGATCCAGATTGGTTTGACCTTTACAGCCGCTATATCTGTGAACGACACAAAGACGGCACTATGTTTCCACCAAGAGAGGATGAGTTTGCTCGGTTCGCTCAAACAACTTGGTTGACCACTGGATTTCTCCATATTTATGACGAGAGTGATCGACTTCTCGCGGTTGCCGTTACCGATATAATGGATAAATGTGCAAGTGCGTTTTATACCTTCTTCGATCCGGACTATCCTTTATCTCTCGGGACGTTAGGGGTACTTTTCCAGCTCGAATATTGCCAACGAGAGAATAAACATTGGCTATATTTGGGTTATCAGATCGATGAATGTCCAGCGATGAACTACAAAACTCGTTTTCAACGACACCAAAGGCTAGTAAATCAGCGTTGGCAAGGGTAGAATACGCCCCAAGTTTACATAATTACTGTTTAGCGGCAGAATAAGCGCGCTAATACCGCCTAATTTCTAAAGAGGATTAAATGGCTAAAGAAGACGTAATTGAGATGCAAGGCACTGTGCTTGACACTCTACCAAACACTATGTTCCGCGTTGAACTTGAAAACGGTCACGTTGTGACTGCACACATCTCTGGCAAGATGCGTAAGAACTACATCCGTATCCTTACTGGTGATAAAGTAACTGTAGAGATGACTCCATACGACCTTTCTAAAGGCCGCATCGTCTTCCGTGCTCGTTAATCTCTGATTTTCGAATACAATAAAAAACGGAGCTCAAGGCTCCGTTTTTTATTGTCTGTTTTTGCTCTCAATACTAAGCTTATTTTTGGGAGTTTCAATACACTCCACAGGCTCAGGCTTGCTCCATTCTTGCAGACACAAAAAAGCGCACGCCTAAGCGCACGCTTTTAACATAGATTTCAACAAAGAATTAGTGAAGTGCTGCTTCTTTCTCGCTTAGGTATTCAAACTTAAGCTCGTCTTTCACTAGCGTTACCTTCACTGTACCACCGTCAACCAATGAGCCGAACAGAAGTTCATTCGCCAAAGGTTTCTTAAGCTGCTCTTGGATAACACGTCCCATTGGACGCGCGCCCATCGCTTTGTCATAACCTTTGTGTGCCAACCAATGACGAGCATCCTGCGACACTTCCATTGATACGCCTCGAGCATCCAATTGAACTTGAAGCTCCACGATGAACTTATCAACCACTTGGTGGATCACCGCTTCATCTAGGCTATTGAACCAAATGATATTATCTAGACGGTTACGGAATTCTGGTGTGAACACCTTCTTGATTTCCGCCATCGCGTCATGACTATTATCTTGTTGGATAAGACCGATAGATTTCTTCTCTGTCTCTGCCACACCCGCGTTGGTTGTCATAACAAGAATGACATTTCGGAAGTCAGCTTTACGACCATTGTTATCTGTTAGCGTACCGTTATCCATCACTTGCAGTAGCAAGTTAAAGATATCTGGGTGTGCTTTCTCGATTTCATCAAGCAGAACCACTGAGTGTGGATGCTTAAGCACAGCGTCAGTCAACAGACCACCTTGGTCATAGCCCACGTAGCCAGGAGGCGCACCGATTAGGCGGCTGACTGAATGACGTTCGCCGTACTCAGACATATCGAAGCGAAGAAGTTCGATACCAAGCAACTTAGAAAGCTGAACAGTAACTTCTGTTTTACCAACCCCTGTAGGGCCCGCAAACAAGAATGAACCAACAGGTTTGTTATCCACGCCAAGACCAGCACGAGATAACTTAATGGCTTCAGACAGCGCATCAATCGCCGTATCTTGACCGAATACAAGCATCTTCATCTTATCATCCAGATTCTTCAGAATGTCTTTGTCTGAAGACGACACTGATTTCTCTGGAATACGAGCCATTTTCGCAACCATCGCTTCGATGTCTGCTACGCCGACCGTTTTCTTACGACGACTTGCTGGTGCTAGACGGCTACGTGCACCCGCCTCATCAATCACATCAATGGCTTTATCTGGTAGATGACGTTCGTTAATGTACTTCGCTGATAGCTCTACAGCAGCACGCAATGCTTTGTTGGTGTAACGCACTTCGTGGTGAGCTTCGTACTTAGGCTTAAGGCCAATCAAAATCTTCGTCGTATCATCCAAAGAAGGCTCTACTACATCGATCTTTTGGAAACGGCGAGATAGCGCGCGTTCTTTCTCAAAGATGTTGCTGTACTCTTGGTACGTCGTTGAACCGATACAACGCAACTTACCGCTACTCAGTAGAGGTTTGATCAGGTTAGCAGCGTCAACTTGACCGCCAGAAGCTGCACCCGCACCGATGATGGTATGAATTTCATCAATGAACAGAATCGCATCTTCTTCTTTCTCAAGCTGCTTCAAAACTGACTTAAAGCGTTTCTCAAAATCACCACGGTATTTAGTGCCAGCCAATAGAGAACCGATATCTAAGGAATAAATCACACTATTTTGAATCACTTCAGGCACTTGGCCTTCTACAATTCTCCACGCAAGACCTTCCGCGATAGCCGTTTTACCTACGCCAGCTTCACCCACAAGTAATGGGTTGTTCTTACGACGACGGCACAGCACTTGAATCGTGCGCTCAAGCTCTTTGTCACGACCAATCAATGGGTCGATATTACCCGCTTTCGCAACTTGGTTTAGGTTCGTTGCAAAGCTTTCCAGACGCTCTTCTGGGTTGGTTTCTTCAGGTGCTTCTGAGCCAAACGAATCAGATGAAGAGGAATCTTCACTTGAACCCGATGCTTTAGTGATGCCGTGAGAAATAAAGTTAACAATGTCCAAACGAGAGATATCGTTCTTTTTAAGTAGGTAAGCAGCGTGAGACTCTTGCTCACTGAAAATAGCAACGAGGACGTTTGCCCCAGTCACTTCACTGCGACCAGACGACTGAACATGGAAGACGGCGCGTTGAAGTACACGCTGGAAACTCAATGTCGGCTGGGTTTCGCGCGTCTCATCACTTTCCGGGATGAGCGGCGTTGTTTGGTCGATAAAAATATCGAGTTCATTTCGCAAAGCATCAAGGTCCGCTTTGCAGGCTAGAAGGGCTTCCTTAGCTGCATCATTTTCTAATAATGCAAGTAGGAGGTGTTCGACAGTCATGAACTCGTGGCGTTTATCACGTGCACGAGCGAATGCACCGTTAAGGCTTGACTCTAGTTCTTTATTTAGCATAAGTACCTCCCGAAAGAACAACTTGGGTTGCTCGAGCAAGTCTTCTTATTACGCTTGCTCCATAGTACATAGTAGCGGATGCTCATTTTCCCTTGAGTACATCGTCACTTGCGCTACTTTTGTTTCAGCAATTTCTGCACTGTATGTGCCACAAATTGCCTTTCCTTCATAGTGAATCTTGAGCATGATTTGCGTTGCTTTATCAATATCGTGTGAAAAGAATCGCTCAAGTACCTCTATGACGAAATCCATAGGTGTGTAGTCATCATTGTTGAGTACAACGTTATATAGCTTTGGTGGCTGAACTTTTGTACTTTCTCTCTCCAGAAGATCAGAGTCTGGAGTCACCCATTCAAAATTTTTACTCATGGCAATTCAAAGATATCGTATCAAAGGGTTGATGTTTTCGACCTATAAAAACAATCTACCATAAGCATACCATGCGGTGTAGTGAGATATGGCACCTAATTCGAATTTGATAGATAAAATTTGCGTCCTCATATAGAGACTAATGCACCTCCGGCAGGCGCGCAAATAAAAGATTTTTATCACTGAGGCGCGATATTTTTGCCGTTAGATTCACAAATATTCGACACACTTCATCTTCTGTCATTACCCTCTCTTATTCTGCCAAGATCACAGTTACAGGGAAAAAACACTAAATATCACGAAAACCGTACTTTTCATTCATTCAGTAGAATCTTCTAATGTAACCTTCACATCTAGTATTCATCTTCCTTATATCAGAACCTTACAGAGATTTTCACTAAACTTCGGCAAACAGCCATAAATAACTTTGCAAAGTTGTTAATCTCAAAAGTGATTTGTTTTCAAATATGTTTCTGATTGTTGTCTTTCACTATTGACTGTCGAGATTCATTGACTACAGTGGAATGTGTTGATGCATAAATCCTCATTCTGGGTTTGTTGGTTTTCTAACACCCTGATGAATATGGATATGCTCACTCGACGTGTGTTAGCAATTACCAACAAAGCAACGGCTAACAATGAGGTCAAGCTAAAGGGATAGCTTGGAGAAGTAACAACATCAGTAAAAAATGCATGAGGGATGTAAAAGCATGGCTACAGGTACAGTAAAGTGGTTTAACAATGCCAAGGGATTTGGGTTTATTTGTTCAGACGAAGAGGAAGGAGACATTTTCGCCCACTACTCAACTATCCAAATGGACGGTTATCGTACACTGAAAGCAGGCCAACAAGTCTCATACGAGATTGAAAAAGGGCCAAAAGGTTCACACGCAAGTAGCGTAGTGCCAATAGAAGGCCAAGCCAAATAAATCGAGCGCTGTCGGAAAGACAAACCATTTGCTCTCGTGAAAGCACAAATTATCTGGTTTCATGAAGAGAAAAATAAACCCGCGTAAAGCGGGTTTATTGTTTTTATAAGTCTTAACTACGCGCTACCGAAATAGCGCGTACAAGGTTATTTATTGATGATTGCGTTCAGCGTTGCGCTCGGGCGCATCAATTTAGAAGCTAGCGCATCATCCAGTGAATAGTAACCGCCTAGCTCACCTTTCACACCCTGTGCATTGTTTAGCTCGGAAACAATCGCTTCTTCTTGCTGCGCAAGCGCGGCTGCTACTGGCACAAACTCAGCCGCTAGATCAGCATCTGCCGTTTGCTCAGCGAGTGCTTTCGCCCAGTAAGACGCAAGGTAGTAGTGGCTACCACGGTTATCCAACTCACCAACTTTACGTGATGGTGACTTGTTGTTGTCTAGGAACTCACCCGTTGCTTTATCAAGTGCATCGGCAAGTACCTGTGCTTTTGCATTGCCAGCAACCGTGCTTAGGTGCTCAAGAGATGCCGCAAGTGCAAGGAACTCACCCAAAGAATCCCAACGTAAGTGGTTTTCTTTTTCTACCTGTTGAACGTGTTTAGGAGCTGAACCGCCTGCACCCGTTTCAAATAAACCACCACCATTCATTAGTGGCACAATAGATAGCATCTTCGCAGAAGTACCAAGCTCCAGAATTGGGAACAAATCAGTTAAGTAGTCACGAAGTACGTTACCTGTTACCGAAATGGTGTCTAGACCTTCTTTGATACGCTCTAGAGAGAATTTACATGCGTCGATTGGTGCCAGGATCTTGATCTCTAAACCTGAAGTGTCGTGCTCAGGGAGGTACGCATTTACTTTCTTGATAAGTTCAGCATCGTGAGCACGAGCTTCGTCTAGCCAGAATACTGCTGGAGCACCTGAAGCACGAGCACGAGTAACAGCAAGTTTCACCCAATCTTGAATTGGCGCGTCTTTCACCTGACACATACGGAAGATGTCACCTTCTTCTACCGCTTGTTCAAGAAGAACCGCACCAGAAGCATCTACAACACGCACACTGCCTGCTGCATCTAAGATGAAGGTCTTGTCGTGAGAACCGTACTCTTCAGCTTTTTGGGCCATTAGACCGACGTTTGGAACGCTACCCATTGTTGTTGGGTCAAACGCACCGTGCTCTTTACAGAAGTCGATCACCGCTTGGTAAATACCCGCGTAGCTACGATCTGGAATCATTGCTTTCGTATCTTTCTGCTTGCCGTCTGGTCCCCACATTTGGCCAGAAGCACGTAGCATTGCAGGCATAGAAGCATCAACAATGATATCGCTTGGTACGTTTAGGTTAGTAATACCGCGATCTGAATCCACCATAGCTAGTGCTGGTTGCGTTTCGTATACCGCAAGAATAGCTGCTTCGATTTCTGCTTTTTGTTCTGCAGGTAGCGCTTCAATCTTCGCATATACGTCACCGATACCGTTGTTTACATCAACGCCTAGCTCTTCAAACAGCTTACCGTATTTCGCAAATACGTCTTTGTAGTAAACCTTAACTGCGTGACCGAAGATAACTGGGTCCGATACCTTCATCATGGTTGCTTTCATATGTAGAGAGAGCAGTACATCTTGCTGTTTTGCTTCTGCAATTTCTTTCTCGAAGAACTCAACAAGCGCTTTCTTGTTCATTACTGAACAATCGATCACTTCTTTATCTTGCAGAGGGAATGCTGATTTAAGTTCTTTTACCGAACCATCAGCAGCAACAAATTCGATTTTAACGTCGGTAGCACCTGAGATAGTCGTCGATTTTTCACTACCGAAGAAATCGTTGTCAGCCATGCTTGAAACGTGAGATTGGGAGTCTGCTGACCACGCGCCCATTGAATGCGGGTTTTTCTTTGCGTAGTTCTTCACTGAAAGTGGTGCACGACGGTCTGAGTTACCTTCACGCAAAACTGGGTTAACCGCACTACCTTTGATTTTGTCGTAAGTCGCTTTGATCGCTTCTTCTTCGTAAGTGCCTGGCTCTTCTGGGTAGTTTGGTAGCTCGTAGCCTTTCGCTTGCAACTCTTTAATAGCAGCTTTTAACTGCGGGATAGATGCAGAAATGTTTGGAAGTTTGATGATGTTTGCTTCTGGCGTTTTCGCCAACTCGCCAAGTTCTGCTAGCGCGTCACCGATGCGCTGCTCTTCTTTCAAATGCTCTGGGAAGTTAGCGATGATACGACCTGCTAACGAAATATCACGAGTATCTACATTAATGCCAGACGATGCAGTAAACGATTGAATGATTGGTAGTAATGAATAGGTTGCTAACGCCGGGGCTTCATCAGTGATTGTGTAGATAATTGTAGGTTTTTCTGTAGGCATGAAATTTCCCTATTTTTTACTCAACTAAGCTGAACAACTCAGCAACTGAGTTCGTTGAATTTACGCAGTGCTTAACGTTAGTAGTGCATTCCTCCTCACCAACGCGACATGCGGTTTGCACTCTTTCTTATAGTTTGAAGCTCTATGGCTCTCTATCCATGAGTGCACTTTGTGCCAAGTTTGCTTTCATGAAGTTCTTTTGCAAAAACACCTCACTAAAAGCAACTTGGCTATATCATTAAACAAATAACACGAAATAGTCTATTATTCTGTGCGCTTTTGTTAGTTTTAGGCGCGCAAATGATAGCCGATAAGAAGAAAACATAAAACTTTCAAACACAGTTCATTTACATTTTTGCAAGGTAGTTAACATGTCATCTCGCACGGGTCATGAAAAAGGTCGCCGTAGTAACCATTCCAAACCGAGCCATTTTAAACGCTCTGGTAAGCCAAATCATTCAAATGGACAGGCTAAAAATCGACCTAGTCGCCCTACCCGTTCTTCAAAATCCGCTAAACCGCGTATTGCACCCGAAGATCGTAAGGTGGTCATTTTCAATAAGCCCTATGACACGTTAAGCCAATTTACTGATGGCGATGGCCGTAAAACGCTAGCTGATTATATTCCTGTAAAAGATGTTTATGCGGCAGGCCGATTAGACAGAGACAGCGAAGGTTTGATGGTGCTCACTAACGACGGTATTCTGCAGGCTAAGTTGACCCAACCTCAATCAAAGTCACCAAAAACCTATTGGGTGCAAGTAGACGGTGCTCCGACTGAAGAGGACTTAGAGAAACTACGTAAAGGCGTTGAATTGAAAGATGGCATGACATTACCAGCAAAAGTAGAAGTGATGCCTGAGCCAGAGATCTGGGAAAGAACTCCGCCTGTCCGCTTTCGAGCAAACATTCCGACTACTTGGTTAGCTATCACTATTATAGAAGGGAGAAACCGTCAGGTAAGACGTATGACCGCGCACATTGGCTTCCCAACACTGCGTTTAGTTCGTTACTCGATGGGTGGTATTGCTCTTGACGATTTAAAACCTGGGGAGTGGCGAGAAGTAAAGCTCTAGGCTTAAACCTCAAAAAACATAAAAGCAGGCTATCACCTGCTTTTTTAGTTTTTGTCGTTACCAATAACGATTATTGTTGAGCAACCCACTTCATGAATGCTTGACGTTCTTCGTCTGTCATTTCTAGGTAGGCAATCTTCGCTTTTGTTACGGGTGATTTTACTCTTTGCGCGCTTTTGCTGGTTGCTGTTACAGCCGTCGCTGCTTGTAGCTCAGACAGTTCGACTCTCTTACCGTTTGCAAAGAAAACGCCATTAGCTTCATTGTACACCGCTAGTTGCTCATCAAGGTTTGAATAAGGGAACGCGCCTTTCTCACCTGGCATTTTATATTGCGAGTAATCAATAGACTTCTCGTTGAAACTTACTTTCCAGTCCATTTTATCTTGCTCAAACAGCTTGTATGCCTGACGTTTTTCTCTAAAAGATGGCGCATCAATATAAAGCTCACCCGCGCCAGAACTAAAACCAAGAATGTATGGTGCAGAGTAAACTTGAGTACGTTTATCGCCACGCCCAATCGCTTTGTTTACTTTTACAACTACTTGGTTAGAGCCATCAACAAGACCAAACGGTTCACTCAAATCATCCGCGCTAACGCCATTTACAAACAGCACTTGAACGCCTTGAGCGGTGGTTAGGGTTGCTGAAGTATCAGCTCTATTTGTTGTGTCTGCGTTCGCTGTTGTACCAAACAACCCAAGTACAAATGCTACAGTCCAAGCTTTCAGTCTCATATCCTAATAACCTTAAAATTCAATTAATTACATCAAAAGAGTTAAATATCGCTTACCATTCATCACAGTTTGAGGAAATCATTGCTGAAAAGCCAACCATTTCTACATCCTTGACTGTAGATAATTGGTAAACGCATTCAAGTCTCATAAATCTTCATGTACTCACTTGGTTCATGCTTTCAGGTACCTAAGGAGATACAAGCTTTTAATATAAAAAAGGCCGCAATAAATGCGACCTTTACTATATCTACTTAAGTTCTGAGATTAGAACGTGTAGTAAACACCAGCAACAACTAGGTCAGCTTCTTTCTTAGAAACGTTTTTCTCGTCGTTTTCGCTTGCAGTGTATTCGATGAACGTTAGAACATTGCCAGTTACAGCGTAGTCAGCACCAAACGTGTAGTAAGACTGGTCGTGGTCACCTTCGTAATCAGTGAAACCAAATGAAGTGTAAACGCGTGCTTCGTTCATTTGGTAAGCAGCTACTGCAGACCATGTATCTTGGTCAGCTTTGTTTAGTTCTTCAGCAACGTAGTTAACTGCAGCAGAGAAGTTGTCCATGTTGAAACGAACAGCTGCACCCATTACTTGGTAATCAGTACCAGCAACGTCACGGTTCTCTTGATCTTGGTAAGAAGCACCAACAGTGAACATTTCGTTGATTGCGTATTGTGCAGATAGACCGAATGCAGTGTCAATTTTCTCGTTTTGATCTAGGTATGCATCAGCGATAACAGTTAGCTTGTCGAAGCTACCTTTAACTGAAACAGCGTGACCAGCACTTTCTTTTGATTTTACGAAATCATCAACGTAACCAAGACCTTCGTTGGTGTTGTCGATAGTGATTGCGTCTAGAGAGTCACCGAAGTCACCAACTTCACCTAGAGCCACACCCCAGTTGTCACCGAAGTAAGCACCGAAGTATAGGTCATCTGTACGTACGCGAGCGTGGTCAGAGCTGCTGTCTTTATCGAAGAACTCACCGTTTTCTAGCTCAAATGAGCCGAATAGAGTTACGTCTTCGTTTAGTTTGTGCTCAGAATCGATTTGAATCTTAGCCCAAAGATCAACGTCTACATCACGTTTAGTTGTAGTTGCGCCGTTTTCCTTGCCTTCTACAGTACTTACGTAAGTATCGATCTCACCTTTAAGGTTGAAAGAAGTCGTACCGTTGTCGTAGATGTTGCCTGCTGCTAGTGCAGACGTAGAGATGCCTGCTACTGCTAGAGCTACTAGAGTCTTTTTCATAATTAATCCACTGCCTTTTCTTAGTTCGGGATATCCTTGTCCGATTCCCTTTTTTTATATTTTTGAAACCGCTTGTTATCGAAACGTAACAATGATTGGTCTGCAAAATCTGGGCACTAGAGTGCAAAAGATTATTCTGCCTGTCAAATTTTCTAAATATAAATATCAAAGAACAAAAATATACTTTAAAAACAATAGTTTAAAAATTTACATTTAAATTATTCGATGAAGTTCTAAACTACAAACTTGATTTTTCTTAATTTAGTGATTCATAAATAACAAACACAAAACACCCTTAAATCGCAAAATAACATAACAAAACAGAATATCTAACTACATTAATGGCATTTTTGAAGCTTTATATTTTTTACCTAATGAAATTATTTTCATTTAGTTTGAGTTCAATATTTTTTTGTGAACAAGATCTACATTCCGTACAAAAGCATTCCATTTTGTGAACTACTGTCGAACCAGTGATGTGTGCTAATATGCGCCTCCAACGTACTTGAGGCCCGTATGCTAACCAGTAACATCCAAAAATCGATTCGAACCAGTTATCAGAACTTGCAAGCTCAACTGGATAACTTTGTTCCGAGACGAGCACAAAACTACCTCGTCGCTGAGATCGCAAAAACGCTATGCGGGCAATACCACAAATCAAATCGAATGCTGGTAGCCGAGGCAGGAACCGGTATCGGTAAGTCACTCTCCTATTTAATGGCGGCGATTCCTGTCGCGGTTTACAACAACCGCAAAGTAGTGATTTCAACTGCGACAGTGGCCTTGCAAGAGCAATTGGTGAATAAAGACCTACCTCTTTTCCGCCGAATTACGGATCGAGAGTTTTCTTTTATTCTTGCTAAAGGACGTCAACGCTATTGCTGCGCAGAAAAGCTTGCTACAGCCAGTGGTGTGGATGGTGGCCAGCTCGCAATGTTTGAGACCAAACCTAAGAAAAAAGAGATCGAACTCCTAGAGACCATGTATCGTTCTCTTGCTCAAGGTAAGTGGGATGGCGACCGTGACTCTTGGCCAAAACCAATAGATGATCGTCTATGGCAGCTTATTGTGAGTGATAAGCACAGCTGCAATAACAGCTTACCAGCCCATCGAAACTGCCCTTTTCAGAAAGCTCGCTCAGAGTTAGACAAGAATGATGTCATCATAGCGAACCATTCTTTAGTTATGGCTGATGCTGATTTAGGCGGTGGCGTGATTCTCCCTGAACCTGAAAACACGATTTATGTTTTTGACGAGGCCCATCACCTACCCCATGTTGCTCGCGACCATGCATCCGCCTCTGCGAGTTTGAAAGGTGCAGCGGCTTGGTTGGAAAAGCTTAATCAATCGACCAGTAAGTTTTCATCTCTAGCAGACGAGAAACGTGTCGCGCGTTTTCGCAATGATTTGCAGGAATCGGTGCAAGAGCTCATCCCAGCACTGAGCCAACTAACCAAACAGTTCGATCCTGCACAGTTTGAAGAAAACATTTATCGCTTTGAACATGGTGAGCTGCCAGAGTGGTTAGAAAACCAATCTAAAGACCTCAAACAACTGAGTAAAAAAGCAAACCAAAGTGTTGCGAAGATCGCCGATCTTATTGCTGAAAGAGTTAAAGATGGCGAACTTTCATCAAGGTTGGCAGAACCTGCACTCGCTGAATTGGGTTTTTACATTCAGCGCCTGGAAAACCTTGCACAGGTGTGGAATCTGATGGCAGAGCCTACCCGTGACAAAGGTGCCCCTTTGGCCCGATGGCTGGAAAAACACCCAGACCGAGAAGGTGATTACATTGTTAGTGTTTCTCCACTAGAGATTGGCTGGCAACTCGATCAACAAATCTGGAGCCGCTGTATTGGTGCAGTCCTCGTATCTGCGACAATGCGAGCTCTGAACTCGTTCAACTATTTCTGTCATCAAGTTGGTGTCGATGCAAAACCTGAGTCTGGCACTCAGTTCTTAGCATTGGCTTCTCCGTTCGACTATCAAAACCAAGCCGAGCTTTTGATTCCGGCAATGAGGTACGAGCCTCAAGCGCCGCAATTTACCGAATATCTTATTGAAATTTTGCCTAAGTATTTAGAAGACAACAAAGCAAACTTAGTATTATTCTCCTCTTATTGGCAAATGAACCAAGTGGCGGATGCGTTAAGTTCAGACTTCATAAAACGAGGCTGGGCACTACAAGTTCAAGGCGAAAGTTCACGCGCAGAAATTCTAAAAAAACATAAAAAGCTCGTAGATCAGCAGAAAACTAGCATTCTTTTCGGTACAGGAAGCTTCTCAGAAGGCCTTGATTTACCGGGTGAACTACTAGAAAACCTCATCATCACTAAGATTCCATTTGGAGTCCCTACTTCTCCGGTAGAACAGGCTCACTCGGAATACATAGAGAAGAAAGGAGGAAACCCATTTATGCAGATCACCGTTCCTGATGCGAGCAAAAAGCTGATTCAAAGTGTCGGTCGTTTACTGCGCAAAGAACGCGATTCTGGTAGAGTGACCATCCTTGATAGACGTTTAGTAACAAAACGCTACGGGCAAGCTTTAATTGACTCGCTTCCGCCGTTTAAACGCAAGATCGAATATTAGAAGAATAATTATTTATGGAAATGATTGAGCCAACCATGCTGTTGGTCTTGGCGCTAGTCGCTTTTGTTGCTGGATTTATTGATGCTGTAGCCGGTGGCGGAGGCATGCTTACTGTCCCCGCTTTGCTATCGTTAGGACTTCCGCCACATATTGCATTAGGAACCAACAAACTAGCCGCATCTTTTGCTTCTTCCACTGCCGCTTTTACTTATTATAGAAAGCGCTTGTTCAAACCACAGTGCTGGGGAAGAGCGTTTGTAGCCACCCTCATTGGCGCGACATTAGGAACGCTGTTTGTTGATGCTATTAGTACAGAATGGTTAGAGAAGGTTTTACCTCTTATTATTCTTGCGGCCGCCATGTACACCGTATTCCACAAAACACCGCAATCAACACATCAGAGCCCAACACCAGAGCCGTGCCCTATGCTAAATAAAAAACAGTATGCACAGGGGTTTACGATTGGCTTTTATGATGGTCTAGCAGGCCCTGGTACCGGTGCTTTTTGGACAGTAAGCTCGATGGCACTTTATCGATTGAACATCTTGCTTGCGTCAGGCCTAGCAAAAGCAATGAACTTCACCAGCAACTTTACTTCTCTCATCACTTTTGCTGTTTTAGGTCATATCAACTGGGTTCTAGGCTTAACCATGGGAGTCTGTTTAATGGCTGGCGCTTTTGTTGGCGCACATTCCGCTATTCGGTTTGGCTCCAAATTCATTCGCCCAGTGTTTGTCACTGTGGTCAGTGTGTTGGCGATAAAACTTGCCTATGACGCGTGGTTTGTGGGATTAACATGAACATTAAACAACTTTCTGAAAACTTAAATCAGATGTCTAATCAAGCAGCCATGCTTGATCGCCAACGCGGCGAACATCATGTTCCACTTTTTGATGAGCGCTTGTTTCATTGCCGTTCTCGTTTGCTTACGCCATGTGTTAAAGAGGCAAATGCAACACTGGATGCTATCATCAGCGAGCAAAATGAAGGAAAGCTCACAGCCCTTCGAGCTGAGTACTTAACCGAGCGTCTGGTAGCACAAATCACCGCGATTCAACGTGAAATTTCCACGACTAAGATTCGTAAAGGTGAGATCAAACACAGCAGCCACTTCCGAAAACCCATCAATGTGATGTACCAGGAATTGGCACAGCATCAAGAGTGGGCTCGCCGTTTACGCGAAATGGTATTAGAGAAGCAAAGAGCGGTCGAAATGGCACCAAGCTTTGCTAGAGCAGAGGCTCAGAAAGTCTTGCTCGCCACCGAACAACGACTAGAACGTTGCGAAGCAGCCCTGCTTAAATTAGAGAACCAAATTACTCATAGGGAAAAGAACCAGTAATGTCAGAACAGCCAAAATCTCCTCTCGACGACGCGCCAGCAGAGATCAAACTCGCGGTTGATTTAATTTACCTGCTCGAAACCAACGAGATAGATCCTGAGACTGCACTCAAAGCGCTAAAGATCGTGCAAAATGATCTGGAAAACAAACTTAAAGCACAGTAGCAACTAGCAATTTGGCCTTGTCTCACTAGTCTCCTCCCCCCTTACATGAGAACCATTTGCACCTTCCCGTTGCAATGGTAACATCATACGCAAACACGCCCCTTGAGAAGGATAAAAAATGAAAGTAATTAGCTTTAACATCAATGGACTTCGTGCGCGTCTGCATCAACTACAAGCGCTTATCGACAAGCACCAGCCAGACGTTATTGGCCTTCAGGAAATCAAAGTACACGACGAAGCTTTCCCAATCGAAGATGTCGAAGCGATGGGTTACAAAGTTTACTTTCACGGCCAGAAAGCGCACTACGGCGTGGCAATGCTATGTAAACATGAGCCAATCAGCGTTCAAAAAGGTTTTCCAACCGACAATGAAGAACATCAAAAGCGCATGATCATGGCGACGTTTGAAGATGAGAACGGAGAGAAGGTAACGGTTCTAAATGGTTACTTCCCTCAAGGTGACAACATCGCTCACGAAACCAAGTACCCATATAAACGTCAGTTCTACAAAGATTTGATGACTTATCTGAACGATCACCACTCTAACGATGAACAATTGATTGTCATGGGCGACATTAACATCAGCCCAATTGATTCAGATATCGGAATTGGCGAACCAAACCGCAAGCGTTGGTTAAAAACAGGGAAATGCTCATTCCAACCGGAAGAGCGTGAGTGGTTGAAAACCTTATTAGACTGGGGCTTCGAAGATACTTTCCGTAACCTGCACCCAGAAGTCAATGACCGTTTCTCATGGTTTGATTATCGCTCTCGCGGTTTCGATGATAATAGAGGCCTGCGTATCGACGTTATTCTGGCGACACCATCGCTGGCGAAAAAGTGTGTTGAATCAGATATCGATTATGAACTACGTGGTATTGAAAAGCCTTCTGACCACGCCCCGATCTGGTCTACTTTCCAATAGCCAAATCACTTTACAAAAAACCAAAAGAGCGCCAATCGGCGCTCTTTTTCTTTTCATTCACTATTTTGCTGGTGACGATTTAGCTTAACGGCCTTAGGTATGCCAAGAAGCGCTTCTCTGCCATTTTAAAACACCACAAAATAATGAAGGTCAATGCCATATAAAACAGCCCCGCAGTTAAGAATGACTCAAATGGTGCGTAGTATCGAGAGTTCACCAAACGAGCAGCCCCTGTCAGATCCATAATGGTAATAATACCCGCGACCGCACTGCCATGAAGCATGAAGATCGCTTCATTGGAGTAAGCTGGCAATGCACGACGCAAAGCACTTGGCAAAATAATGCGGCGATAAGTCATAAACTTACTCATACCGTATGCTTTAGCGGCTTCAACTTCACCTTTAGACAAACCATTAATTGCCCCACGAATAATTTCAGCCGTATAGGCTGATGTATTCAGTACGAAAGCCACCAGCGCACAGAACCACGCGTTTTCCCAAAGTGTATCTTTCACCGGGGAGAACTGGTCCATACCGTAATAGATAAGGTAGAGCTGCACAAGCAATGGAGTCCCACGGAAAAAGTAAATAAATGCCCATGATGGCAAACTTAATGCGTAATTCGTGCTGTTACGCGCGATAGCTAGAGGAATTGATACACATAGACCAATCACCAGCGCTAACGCAACAAGCCATACTGTCGTCCACAATCCATCAAGATAAACCGGGAAGCTTTCAATTATCAATGAAAAATCCATGGCTTACCTCGCGTGAATACTGAATTTACGTTCCACCAACTTAAGTAAACCGGTCGAAACGCTAGTAAAGAACAAAAAGATTATCGCGACTGCCATATAGAAGGTGAACGGCATCTTGGTTGTACCTGCTGCCAATGAGCTCATACGAACCATGTCTTCCAAACCGATGATGGAAACCAATGCCGTCGTTTTCAGTAGAACCAACCAGTTATTACCAAACCCAGGTAAGGCATGTCGAATCATTTGAGGTAATAAGACTCTGCGAAACGACATTAACGGGCTCATGCCATAAGCTTTTGCCGCCTCTAATTCGCCTTTGTCTACGGCCATGATCGCACCACGGAACGTCTCAGCCATGTAAGCACCAAAAATAAACCCAATGGTCAGCACGCCAGCAATAAAAGGACTGACGTCGATATAATCAGGTAAGTAAGAAGTCCACTCATGATTAGGGTCACTTGCAGTGAACCACTCGTTGAGTGTCTCATTAATCGAATAAAGACTGTTGTTTAATAGAATTTGACCACCGAAGAAAATCAGCATCATCAAAACAAGGTCTGGAATGCCACGAATAATGGTGGTGTAAAGTGTAGCTATGGCTCTCGCCCACTTGTAAGGCGCCAGTTTTGCTAACGCACCAAGCATACCGAGAATCATGGCTAAAAGTAGTGAAAGTACAGCGACTTCTATGGTTACTAAAGCCCCTTTTAAGATCGAGGCTTCATATCCTTGTAGATCCAGCATAGGTGAGTTCCTAATCCCTAAACTCAAAAGATCGACCGTTAGCTACTTCTAGGAACAAGCCAACGGTCGCTTAGTTACAGCTTACTCGCCGTAAACATCGTAGTTAAAGTATTTACCTGCGATTTCTTGGTAAACACCTTGTTCACGTAGTGACAAGATAGCCGCATCTAGCTTCTTCGTTAGGTCTTTATCTTGCTTACGAACGGCAATACCAAAGCCGTCACCGAACCATTTAGGATCCGTCAGAGAGGGACCAACAAATTCGTACGCTTTACCACCCGCTTTGTTTAATACACCTTCTTCAAGTGCTGATGCATCACCAAGTACTGCTGCGACACGACCGTTAGCAAGATCTAGGTAGGCTTCATCAAATGAACCGTAACGTACGATTTCAACTTTATCGCCGTAGTTATCTGTTAGGTATTTATCATGAGTGGTTGCACGTTGAACTGCAATTTTTTGACCGTCAAGGTTATCAAAGTCTAGGTTTGCGCCTTTCTTGGCGATGAACTTGTTTGGAATCAGTGCGTATTTTCCTGTGAAGTCGACTTTCTTCTTACGCTCTTTAGTGATCGACATTGCAGCGATAATTGCATCGTATTTGCGAGCAAGTAGAGAAGGAATAATACCATCCCAGTCTTGAGCAACGATCTGACACTTCACTTTCATCTCTTCACAAAGTGCGTTCGCCATATCAACGTCGAAGCCTTTTAAAGAGCCATCCGTTTCTGTCCAGCTGAACGGAGGGTAAGCGCCTTCAATACCAAAGCGAACGGTTTTCCATTCTTTCGCTTGGGCGACACCAGACACTGCTGTTGCAGCAAGCGTTGCTGCTAATAACCACTTTTTCATTTCCATACTCCTGTGATTGCTTTTATTTGGTTTTGATTGTCGTGCTTGATTAGGTGGCATAAGACTGCCACCCAGAAATATTAATAGATAGATGAGATAAATTGCTGTAATCGTTGCGAATCTGGGTTTGTAAATAGCTTAGCTGGATCTCCCTGCTCTTCCACTAGGCCTTGATGTAAAAACATCACATGGTTAGATACGTCACGCGCAAATGCCATTTCATGGGTAACAACCAACATGGTGCGCCCTTCATCTGCCAAATCTCGCATTACCCCCAAAACCTCACCAACCAACTCAGGGTCGAGTGCAGAGGTTGGCTCATCGAACAACATCACTTCAGGATCTACTGCAAGCGCACGAGCAATAGCGGCGCGTTGTTGCTGACCACCAGAAAGATGGCCTGGGTAGTAATCTTTGCGTTCATATAGCCCAACTTTTTTCAAAAGCAGCTCCGCGTTTTCAATCGCTTGCGCTTTCGGTACACCAAGAACATGAACCGGTGCTTCAATCACGTTTTCTAGAACGGTTAGATGTGACCAAAGGTTAAAGCCTTGAAATACCATGGCTAAACGAGAGCGAATGCGCTGTACTTGCTTTTCGTTGGCAGGAACGGACTCCCATGCTCGGTTATTTTTCATTTGGATAAGCTCACCGTTTACCCAGATTTCGCCGGCAGTTGGGGTTTCAAGAAGGTTAATGCATCTTAGGAAGGTACTCTTACCAGAACCGGAAGAGCCAATGATGGAGATAACATCTCCTTTGTGGGCGGCAAGTGAAATGCCTTTAAGAACTTCATTCTGTCCAAATGTTTTGTGCAGGTCTTTGATATCTAGCGCTGGTACGTCATTCATTGCGCCTTACTCCCTGTGTTTTAATCACTGCAATAAGGGACTCCGCCCTCTTTGAATTGAAACAAACTATCACCACCCACTGCAAGTTGCAACAAATTATTAACCTAAACAATTCGAATAGATAGATACAACAATCAGATTAATATGCAATATTTAGCTTTATATTCTTTTTTTGTTGAATAATTGACATAAAAAAGCCCCTCACGAGAGGGGCTAGTTAAGATACAAAAGTGTTAACAATGTAAGCTATCTTACTAAATGTAAAGAACGTAGCTGAGAGGCCTCCGATTTAGCCTCATCTCTAGTGACCTCATCAATGATTAGCCCGTGAGCATCTTTGTCCACACCTGAAAGAGCTGTGGCATGGAATGTATCCATAACATACTGAGCATTTAAAACATTTTTATCACTGGTGAACCAGAAATCTTGCTTAAGCTCATAAGCAGTTAAATCACCTGCGCTAATGCGCTCAATATTAGGCACAACTACAGTATCTTTTGGTAATGAGTAAATTACATGTAATTTTGTATCCACAGCATCGCGACTTGGTCTTAAAGCAACTCGTTGAATGCCTTTAACAGAATCATTGATAGATATGTTATTTGAAAGCTCTATAGATAGCGTCCCATTAGCGTTATTTGCCAAAGTAGGTTTTGCTGTCGATAATGTTGAAACATTGAACAAATCAGATTCATCTAACGTTAACTGCCACGAGCTATCAATTGGTACATTAAGCGTCGCGTTCCAACCAGAGCTTTCATTTATCACTTGAGCTTCCGAAGTTGCAAACCATACTTCATGCGTACTCAAACTTTCAGGATGGTAAAAAACATTTTTTGAGCTATCTATTTTTGCGAGCGTTTTGAGTTGTTCTCTGTAAGACACGCCAATCTCAACACTACCGAAACTTAATGTTGAGTTTCGACGGATCGGCTCGTCTTCACCAGTGTAACGCATCTCTATCTCGCCGCTTTTCCAATCTTCAAAACCATATTGGAATAAAGAAGCCGGAGTACTATTACGGTATTGAGCGATCATAGTCACGTCAGAGTCCAGAGCTTGGAAGTCTGTTTGACTATTGGTTTGTGGGTTGTTTGATGTTTCAGTCTCAATGCTAGAAATAAAGTAATAAGGCAAAACAGCGGCATCATCGTCCAAAATATCTTCAGAATTGATGTATTTCAGGGAATTTCTATCTTCCACCTTAGGGCTAGCCCCCGTTAAACAGCTATCTGTCGGCAAAGGAGAAACAGCCGTTAAAATGATATCCTTCAATACTTTCTTATTTTGAAGCAAAAACTTCTGTGAATAAGATGTAGCGTAGGTATCAAAGCCTACACGCTCGGTAATTGTAACGTACCCTCCTACAGGTACATCTTCAAAGTAGAAATTGACCTTACCGTTACTGACAAACTTTCTTGATTCTTCGTCTAAAATACCTTTGTCATCGGAGAAAATGATGGATAGTTGACTATCTAACGCATTTTTTATCGGATATGCGACAAGTAAAGAAGAATTCACGTCGGTAGTATTGCCATTTTCGACCTCTTCATATTTACGAGAAAATACTTTACAGCTTGTTTGAATGCTTTGTTCTTGCGCTTTAACAAATGTAAAGCTCAATTGTGTTTTGCTGGCGCCACCACCGCCACCGCCACCGCCACCACCGCAACCGACCATTAATCCCGAAATAATTGCCACTAGCGGCAGTACTTTAAGCTGTTTCATGTCTTCTTCCTAAACTGAGCGGCAATGATTAGCCAAAAAATCGTCTCTGCTCGGTATTAAGCAAGAATGAAGCCAGCTTTTTGTTCCATCTATGAATGGCATCAATAAGTTCAATTGAGCATTATTTCTGCAAAACAAAGTCTAATTTTATGCAACTTGTGTAATCGAATTACACACTAAATCACCAGCCTGTTCGCATGCCAGACACTTTCTGTAGTTTTCTTTCACATCTATTCTTAAAGTGATCTAAATCAATCACCCCAAAGGGCTATCTTGTTAGACTCCGCGTCAATGATGAGGAATTTTTTGTGCCTCAACACAACGAGTTATTAGCTATGCTTAGGCACGTAGTATTCGTGTGACAAATCTAATAATAGCTAGCATAGGAAGTGCCGCAAGAAGCGGAAAACACACAATTCAATTTAGAATTCATAACTTTTAAATATATGAGGAATCTATGTCAGACGCAGTGAATAAAGCGCACTCTGATTCGGATATTGAGACTAAAAGCTACCGCGAGCTTCACCGTCCATCATCTGAGTTCGCAAGCCGTTCAGACTACCTAGACCACGAACTACAAATAATGAAGCCACGTCGTTTTGGCTTAAACTTGCCAGGTCGTGACTTCCGCTTTGAGCTTGAAGACCTTGTTCCAGCACTTGCTGGTACTATCGGTATTATCGCGATGTACTCTGCGGTAATGATGTCTTGGGCTGAAGGTCTTACTGCAGCATGGGACCACGTAAACTTAGGCAAAGATTTTGCAATCGAAGTTGCACGTGTAGAAATGCTTATCCCTGCACTCCTTTTCTGTGTACTTGCTTCTGGTTTTATTAACCCTAAAGCCAACCTTGCAGGTAACCACGGTCCAATGATCCCTCTTATTGGTACCATCGCTCTTGCTGGTGCTCACCCTCTTGCATTGGCAATTCTAATCGGTGTATTTGGTCTTCTACTTAGTGCCTTGAAAGGTGGCTCCAAGCTAGTAAACCTCACCTCAGAAGGTACAGCCGGCGGCTTGCTTATTTTCTTGGGCTTAACGGGTACTATGAGCCAAATCACTTCGATTCAAGAATGGGCGGTTGGTCTACAATCTTCTACTGTTGAAGCGGGCAGCATGGGTTATGTTGGTCTGATCGTACTAGCAGTGACTATCGCGCTGTACGCATTTCTTGCAAAAGTGAACAAGCGTTGGCTAGCAATCCCAGTGTGTGCTTTCACTGGCCTTGCAATCGCTTTAGTACTAGGCGCAGGTTTCGATATTAAATTCGTTACTGAAACAGGTCTTCCTAACCTAAACCCAGTTTACTGGTGGGGCAGCACTGAAGAAGGTTGGATGCTAGGTCTTCCTAATATGGAACACTTCATCGCATCACTACCGTTTGCAATCCTTGCTGTAGCGATGTGGTCTCCTGACTTCCTAGGTCACCGTATATTCCAAGAACTTAACTACCCTAAAAAGACTGAAAAAGTACTGATGGACGTTGATGACACAATGACAATGTGTTCTATCCGTCAAATGGTAGGTACGGCAGTAGGTGGTGGTAACATCACTTCATCTTGGGGTACTTACATGATCCCAGCAGCGATCGCGAAACGCCCTATTCCTGGCGGTGCTATCCTTCTTGGTCTTCTAGTAATGATCATCGCAATCCTTGGTTTCCCAATGGATATCGCGGTATGGCCACCAGTAATGCGTGTTGCTCTTCTTGTAGGTGTATCTCTACCTCTACTTGAAGCAGGTATGCAAATGGTGAAAGACTCAAAAGATTCTCAAGCAGCAGGTATCTGTATCTTTGGTTCAGCAGTTGTTAATCCAGTTCTTGCTTGGGCACTGACGATGCTTCTAGACAACAACGGTCTAATTGGTGATAAAGGGCGCGCAGCTCGCCTGTCATTTGTAGACAAGATTGTGATCCCTGTAGGTGTACTTGTTATCTGTTTGGTCGCTATGCTTGCAGTAGGTATGCTCGAAGGACAATATGGCATTAAAGCTTGGCTATAATGACATTCGTTTAAAAATTGTGTGGGTAGCGCTTGTCGCTACCCAATTTTTATCGAGATTTTTTAGTATTTATTGATTTAGTTTAAGGTTTGCAGAATTTTTTTAGTGTAGCCTTGAATTGTGGTTGGGAAGAACCCACATTGTTAGTAGTGACAATATTTATAGTTTTATGACCCACATTTTCTTGTTTAAGACTATACATATTGTTATTCATTAAGAGTGTACTGTTCTCCATCTAACAGTGGAGATAGCTGGCTCAACGGCGAACCAGTACGTATTTTTTTCTACTACAAAGGTAGGTATGTCATGGCAGAGCAATTTGCTAAAGCTTGGGAAGGTTTTGCTGCAGGCGACTGGCAAAACGAAGTAAACGTTCGTGATTTCATTCAGAAGAACTACACTCCGTACGAAGGCGACGAATCTTTCCTAGTTTCTGAAGGTACTGAAGCGACTAACAAGCTTTGGGCTAAGGTAATGGAAGGTATCAAACAAGAGAACGCGACTCACGCTCCTGTTGATTTCGATACTTCAGTTATCTCTACCATCACTGCTCACGATGCAGGCTACATCGAAAAAGACCTAGAAACTATCGTAGGTCTACAAACTGAAGCTCCTCTTAAGCGTGCAATCATCCCTAACGGTGGTATCCGTATGGTTGAAGGTTCTTGCAAAGCTTACGATCGCGAGCTTGATCCACAAGTTAAGAAAATCTTCACAGAATACCGTAAAACGCACAACGCTGGCGTATTCGATATCTACACTCCAGATATCCTAGCATGTCGTAAATCAGGCGTTCTAACTGGTCTTCCAGATGCTTACGGCCGTGGTCGTATCATCGGTGACTACCGTCGTGTTGCTCTATACGGTATCGACCGTCTAATGAAAGACAAGCTAGCTCAATTCAAGTCTCTACAAGAGCGTTTTGAGAACGGTGAAGATCTACAAATGACTATGCAGCTTCGCGAAGAGATCGCTGAGCAGCACCGTGCACTTGGCCAAATGAAAGTTATGGCTGAGAAATACGGCTGTGACATCTCTCGTCCAGCTGAAACTGCACAAGAAGCAATCCAATGGACTTACTTCGGTTACCTAGCAGCTGTTAAATCTCAAAACGGCGCAGCTATGTCTCTAGGTCGTACTTCTACTTTCCTAGATATCTACATCGAGCGTGATATCGCTGAAGGTAAGATCACTGAAGTTGACGCACAGGAAATGATCGACCACTTCGTAATGAAACTACGTATGGTTCGTTTCCTACGTACTCCTGAGTACGATGACCTATTCTCTGGCGACCCAATCTGGGCAACAGAGTCTATGGGTGGTATGGGTCTTGACGGTCGTACGCTAGTTACGCGTTCAAACTTCCGTTTCCTAAACTCTCTATACACAATGGGTCCTTCTCCAGAGCCAAACATCACTGTTCTTTGGTCTGAGCAGCTACCTGAAGGCTTCAAGAAGTTCTGTGCGAAAGTATCTATCGATACTTCATCAATCCAGTACGAGAACGATGACCTAATGCGTCCAGACTTCGAGTCTGATGACTACGCAATCGCATGTTGTGTATCTCCAATGATCATTGGTAAACACATGCAGTTCTTCGGCGCTCGCGCTAACCTAGCTAAGACTCTTCTATACGTTATCAACGGCGGTGTGGATGAGAAACTGAAGATCCAAGTTGGTCCTCAAATGCCTAAGATCACTGACGAAGTTCTAGACTTCGACGATGTATGGGGCAAACTAGACCACTTCATGGATTGGCTAGCTAAGCAATACGTGACTGCACTTAACAGCATCCACTTCATGCACGACAAGTACAGCTACGAAGCTGCACTAATGGCTCTACATGACCGTGACGTTCGTCGTACTATGGCTTGTGGTATCGCTGGTCTATCTGTTGCAGCTGACTCACTATCTGCAATCAAATACGCGAAAGTTAAACCAGTTCGTGACGAAGATGGCGTAGCAATCGACTTCGAAATCGAAGGCGACTACCCTAAATTCGGTAACAACGATGCTCGCGTAGATGACATCGCTTGTGAACTTGTTGAAGTATTCATGAACAAGATTCGTCAGCTTAAGACTTACCGTGACGCAATCCCTACTCAGTCTATCCTAACTATCACTTCAAACGTGGTATACGGTAAGAAGACTGGTAACACGCCTGACGGTCGTCGCGCAGGTGCTCCTTTCGCACCAGGTGCTAACCCAATGCACGGCCGTGACGAAAAAGGTGCTGTAGCGTCTCTAACGTCTGTAGGTAAACTACCGTTTGCTCACGCTAAAGATGGTATCTCTTACACGTTCTCTATCGTACCTAACGCTCTAGGTAAAGATGAAGGTTCACAACGCGCTAACCTAGCTGGTCTAATGGATGGTTACTTCCACCACGAGTCTGGCATTGAAGGCGGTCAACACCTTAACGTGAACGTACTTAACCGCGAAACTCTAGAAGACGCTGTTAAGCACCCAGAGAAATACCCTCAGCTAACAATCCGTGTATCTGGTTACGCTGTACGCTTCAACTCTCTAACTGCAGAGCAACAAGCTGACGTAATCGCACGTACATTCACTGAGTCTCTATAAGATCAGCTGAATTAACACCCTGAGTGATAGAATAAAGGCCGATGCTGTAAAGCATCGGCCTTTTTTTGTTTCTTGAACTAAAGTTGTGACATTACGAAAGATTTTGTCTGTGATCTTCCGTATGATGCGCAAAAAGCTTGCAAACATAATATATGAAACTTAGTAAATTAATCGTCCTTGCTCTGCTGTCTCCAGCAGCTATTGCATCCACCAAGTCCACAGTCTCTTTCACTTTAGATAACGATGGTACCTTCGGCGTTGACCAAGATTACACCAACGGTATTTTCCTTTCTTACGCGACAGAAAAACTGCGTGAAGACGCAGAGTGGAATTGGCTCACACTTAATGACAACAGCCAAAGTAACGTAGACAAGATTGAAATCGTACTTGGTCACAAGATGTACACGCCAAGTGACATTGAAGCCGACTACCCGCTTGTTAACGATCGTCCTTACGCAGGCTACCTTCATACCGAAATCAACTATATCTCACTGACTGCAGATCAAGCCGTTCGCTATAACTTCACTATCGGTGCAACAGGTGAAAGCTCGTTGTCAGAAAAAGCACAGGAAATCGTGCACGGTATTACTGGCTCAACCGACCCGCAAGGTTGGGAATACCAGATTGATGATGAAATCGCATTCAGCGTAGGTTACCGCGCATTCAATAAGTTGATGCGCAGCGAAGGTGAAAGCACACAGTGGGAAATCACCAATGTAAACGACATTAATGCGGGTAACTTCCGTAGTGATGTTTCACAAGGTGTAATGTTCCGTTGGGGTACAAACCTAGCAAACAGCATCGGTGCGGCAAACATCAGTGTTGAAAGCCCATTCCACGCAAGTATGCTGGCTAAAAGCACCTCTAGCTGGTTCTTGTTTACCGGATTCGAAGGTCGTTACCGCTTTAATGACATCACCATCGAAGGCGATCGCTCTGGTATTCCTGAGCCATCAGATCAATACGATGTTACGCTACAAAACTGGCAAGCGAGTGCCGTCGCAGGTGCCACTTGGTACAACCAAAACTACGGCGCGAGTTTAACCTTTACCGTCAAAACACCAGACTATAAAGAAGCTCAAACCGACGTTTACGGTACTGGTTCCCTCTCTTTATTTGCCTTCTTCTAAAGAAAACCCTTACACGGCGTGTGAGTTTTCATTCGCCGTTTTCTTTGCTCATTATCTCGCCAACGAAAGTCCTGTTAGACTGTTTTAACCCTTCAATTTGTAATAAAATAACGGTCAGAATTTATTAAAAATGAGAGCAAAAGATGTCAACAACTGGTCGTATTCACTCGTTTGAGTCATGTGGTACCGTAGACGGACCTGGTATTCGTTTTATCGTCTTCTTGCAAGGTTGCTTAATGCGCTGTAAGTATTGCCATAACCGCGATACATGGGACACGCATGATGGCAAAGAAGTGACGGTTGAAGAGATTATTGCAGAAGCAAAAACCTACCGTCACTTCATGAATGCATCAGGTGGTGGCATTACGTGTTCTGGTGGCGAAGCAATGCTTCAGCCGGAATTTGTACGTGACTTCTTCCGCGCTGCTCAAGCTGAAGGCATTCATACCTGCCTAGATACTAACGGTTACATCCGTAAACACACTGATGTTATCGACGAAGTATTGGATGCGACAGACCTTGTCATGCTTGACCTTAAACACATGAAAGACGAGATCCACCAAGAGTTCATCGGTGTGTCTAACCGTCGTGTTTTAGACTTTGCTCGTTACCTACATAAGATTGGTCAAAAGACTTGGATTCGTTATGTTGTAGTCCCTGGCTACACTGACGAGCCAGAAGCAGCGCACATGCTGGGTGAGTTCATCAAAGATATGGACAACATCGAAAAGGTAGAGCTTCTGCCATACCACAAACTTGGTGCACACAAATGGGAAGCACTTGGTGTTGAATATCCGCTTGATGGCGTCAACCCACCATCAAAAGAAACAATGGATGAAATCCAGTCAATTCTTTCCCAATACCACTCAAATGTGAAATACTAAGCGCATTAGGTTATTGAATAGATTTAAAATACCAGCAGCTTGCTGGTATTTTTTTACCTATACTTTGGTGTATGTGTCGTACAAACTAGTCGAACAAACTGATCGGCCTTGTGCCCTATCCAACTCATACTAGACGTATTAGGAATACTAAGTAGTAAGTAAAGCTTACAGGAATAGCGTTGGAATAACACATGGATTGGTTTAATTTCGTTTCGGTCATCATTGTTTGCTGGGTCGCGGTCGTTTATTGCCTTCCCGATTGGAGAAAAGTGGTTTGGCCTAAAATGGAGCAAGAAAAGCCATTCCAACATTTGGTCTTCGCAACACTCTTCTTACTAAGCATTCTGTGGTCTGCCCAGGCCGGTGTGAAAGAAGGGTTACAAATTCACTTTCTTGCGTTGACTACACTAACCATGATGTACGGTTGGCGAATAGCGTTTCTTCTCTGTATCCCTGCCATGATCGTCAATCACTTGATCCACGGCGTACCGCTGTTAATGTTACCAAGCGCATTGGTGCTTTCTGCTCTGGTTCCAATTCTTATCAGCTATCTTATCTTTTTGCTAAGTTATCAGTATCTTCCGCGCAATATCTTCGTTTTCATTTTTGTAGCGGGATTCTTCAATGGTGCGCTCACTGGTAGCCTCCATTTACTCGTTAACTCTTTTTACCACCTCTCTATCGATCGTTACGACTGGCAAACCATCCAACACAATTACTTTGTTTTTGTCCCATTGCTTGCCTTCCCTGAAGGACTTCTCAACGGAATGTCACTGGCTGTGTTGACGGTTTTCAAACCAGAATGGCTACGAGTCTTCTCAGACCGAGATTATATATACAACCATTACCATAAATAAGCTGTCATCGCCCGTTAACACAGCGTTTTTAAACTGGCTAAATTCAATAATTCTTGCCATTTTTCATATTAAATATGTGTTGAGATCATGTTTCACCTTCGTCCGAAACGTTAACCTAAGCACATTAAAAATGTATTAGATTATTTAGTGAGGTCATCATGGAAATGTCAAACGCTCAACGTTTGATCCTATCAAACCAGTACAACCTAATGTCTCAACTTGACCCTAGCAATGCGGCAAAATACAAGCGCCTACAAACCATTGTAGAACGTGGTTACGAGCTGCAAATGCGCGAGTTGAACAAAGATTTTGGCTGCATCACTGAAACGGAATGTCGTGAAATCATCGACATTATGGAGATGTACCATGCAATGCAAGAATCAAACAAAATGCTGGATGATGAAGAGCGCGGCAAAGTGGACCAACGTCGTCTTCAGTTCCTTGGCTTTGATATCGCAACGGAAGCGCAGCAAGTGCATTACGTACGCTTCCTAGTGGATTCAGAAGGTCTATACCCTCAATTTGATAAAGCGGACCATCACTTCAATAGCCAAATGCCAATGCTAGACAAATACCGTCGCATGCTAAAAACTTGGCGCAACTGCCCTCGTCAATACCACTTGTGTGCAAACGAACTGGCGCAAATCTTTAGTGCATAATCCAGCAAGTATCTGAAAAGGAGAGCAAAGACTCTCCTTTTTCTATTCCCTTGCCACAATTCAGCCTCATTCGTTTAGCACGCTTAAGTCTTTCATTCTCTGTAACTTACACACAAATCACTAATCTCAGTGATCCAAAGCCACATTTCTGATTTCTATCGCTCCTATTCACAGCTCAAATTGTTAATTCTCTAAACAGTGATTCAAATGTCACTTTTGCAATAAATTCATAATTGTTAAGCAAAATTGGAAATCCCCGACTAGGCTTAAATTGAGAAAGGGAGTGATTGAAAGGAACTTATCCATCGTTCTTCGTTGCAGTGAAAAAGTGTCCATAAAGCAAAGCCTTTGGTCTTGTCTAGCTTGCCTTCAGTACAAACCAAACGTGATAACAGGACGTATAACTTCATACAACGAAGGGCATATCAAGGATGGGTAAGCCTGCGTCAACGTTCGTCGGTAGACTGACTAGTTAAAGGGGAAAGCGACATGAGTATTTTCGACCACTATCAATCAAAATATGAAGCTGCAAAAGATGAAGAGATGTCGTTACAGGATTTCTTAGCCCTGTGTAAAGACGACAAAAGCGCCTACGCTAATGCTGCAGAACGCCTACTTATGGCTATCGGAGAGCCAGAAGTCATTGATACTGCTCAAGATCCAAGACTGAGCCGTTTATTCTCAAACCGCGTCATTTCGCGTTATGAAACCTTCAAAGATTTCTATGGCATGGAAGATGCAATCGAGCAAATTGTTTCTTACCTCAAGCACGCTGCACAAGGCTTGGAAGAACGTAAACAAATTCTATACCTACTCGGCCCTGTTGGTGGTGGTAAGTCATCACTTGCCGAAAAGCTTAAAGCCTTAATGGAAAAAATGCCCGTTTATGTGCTTAGCGCAAACGGCGAACGAAGCCCAGTTAACGATCACCCGTTCTGTTTGTTTAATCCAACAGAGGATGGGGAGATTCTTAAGAAAGAGTATGGCATCGAGCATCGTTACCTACGTTCTATCATGTCACCATGGGCGGCAAAACGTCTTCATGAATTTGGCGGTGATATCACCAAATTTAAAGTACTGAAAGTTCGCCCTTCTATCCTTGATCAGGTAGCTATTGCGAAAACCGAGCCAGGTGATGAAAACAACCAGGATATTTCGTCCCTAGTTGGTAAGGTTGATATTCGTCAGTTAGAACATTACTCACAAGATGACCCAGATGCCTACAGCTACTCTGGCGCGCTATGTAAAGCGAACCAAGGCTTGATGGAGTTCGTTGAGATGTTCAAAGCACCAATCAAGGTATTACACCCACTATTGACGGCAACTCAAGAAGGCAACTTCAACGGGACAGAGGGTCTATCAGCAATTCCATTCGACGGTATGATTCTGGCGCACTCAAATGAATCTGAGTGGCAAACCTTCCGTAATAATAAGAACAATGAAGCGTTCTTGGACCGTGTATACATCGTGAAAGTTCCTTACTGTCTACGAGTGTCGGAAGAAGTGAAGATCTACCAGAAACTGCTTGAAAACAGTGAGCTATCTAAAGCACCTTGCTCACCAAGTACACTCGAAACTCTGGCTCAATTCAGTATTCTTTCGCGACTTAAAGAGCCTGAAAACTCGTCCATTTTTTCGAAGATGCGCGTGTATGACGGTGAAACACTGAAAGACACCGATCCGAAAGCGAAGAGCTACCAAGAGTATAGAGATTACGCTGGAGTTGATGAAGGTATGAATGGCCTATCAACCCGTTTCGCATTCAAGATCTTGTCCCGCGTATTCAACTTCGACCAAACGGAAGTGGCTGCAAACCCAGTGCACTTGTTCTACGTTATTGAACAACAAGTAGAACGCGAGCAGTTCCCTGCCGAGATGGCTGAGAAGTACCTTGAATTCTTGAAAGGCTATCTTGTGCCTCGTTATGTTGAGTTCATTGGTAAAGAAGTTCAGACCGCGTATCTTGAGTCCTACTCTGAATACGGTCAAAACATCTTCGACCGCTACGTCACATACGCAGACTTCTGGATTCAAGACCAAGAGTATCGTGATCCAGAAACAGGCCAACTGTTCGACCGCGCTTCTCTCAACGCTGAGCTAGAGAAGATCGAGAAAACAGCAGGCATCTCTAACCCGAAAGATTTCCGAAACGAAATCGTCAATTTTGTGCTTCGTGCGAAAGCCAATAACAATGGTCAAAACCCAGTTTGGACCAGCTACGAAAAACTGCGCACGGTAATCGAGAAGAAAATGTTCTCCAATACCGAAGAACTGCTTCCTGTTATCTCTTTCAATGCGAAAACCTCTTCTGAAGACCAGAAGAAACACGACGACTTTGTCGCTCGCATGATGGAAAAAGGCTATACCGAGAAACAGGTTCGCCTACTTTCTGAGTGGTACCTACGAGTACGTAAGTCATCCTAACCAGTTTGAGTTAGGTCGCTTGTGAAACATGAAGAGGGCTATTTCATGGCGCAATTTATAGACCGAAGGCTCAATGGCAAAAACAAGAGCGCTGTTAATCGACAGCGCTTCTTGAAGCGCCACAAAGAGCAGATTAAAGAGTCGGTAGCTGATGCAGTGAATCGACGCTCGATCACGAACACGGAAACGGGCGAAGACGTCGCAATACCGCACAAAGATATTAACGAACCTATGTTTCACCAAGGTAAAGGGGGCGTACGCGACCGTGTGCATCCTGGCAACGATCAATTTATCACTGGTGACAAAATCGAACGACCTAAAGGCGGTGGCCAAGGAGGCGGTGCTGGTGAAGGCAATGCTAGCCCTGATGGTGAGGGACAAGACGAGTTCGTTTTCCAAATTTCAAAAGACGAATATCTCGACATCTTATTTGAAGATTTAGAGTTACCAAATCTTGAGAAAAACCAAATTGCTAAAATCACAGAATGGAAAACCCACCGCGCGGGTTACCAAACCGCGGGTATGCCATCCAATATTGCCGTTGTTCGCTCGCTACAACAATCTCTAGCGCGACGCACGGCAATGACGGCAGGTAAAAAGCGTCTTCTTAATGAACTGGAAGTTGAGCTCACTCGCATCAAAAACATCGAGCCAGCTCAACAGCTTGAAGAGAATCGTCTGAAGACGGAAATTGAGGATCTACGCAAGAAAATCGAAAGCGTGCCCTTTATTGATACCTTCGACTTACGTTTCAAGAACTACGAGAAGCGCCCGGTGCCATCGAGCCAAGCGGTCATGTTCTGTCTAATGGATGTGTCTGGTTCTATGGACCAAGCAACCAAAGACATTGCAAAACGCTTCTATGTACTGCTTTATCTGTTCTTGACGCGTACCTACGAAAACGTTGAAGTGGTCTTCATTCGTCACCATACCCAAGCGAAAGAAGTCGATGAGCACGAGTTCTTCTATTCGCAAGAAACGGGTGGCACGATTGTTTCGAGCGCACTCAAACTGATGAATGAGATCGTTCAAGACCGCTACCCTGTGGGCCAGTGGAACATCTACGCAGCTCAAGCATCCGATGGCGATAACTGGGCTGACGATTCACCTCGCTGTCGTGACCTACTCGTCAATAAGTTACTGCCAAATTGTCAGTACTATTCATACATCGAGATCACTAAACGTTCCCATCAAACGCTGTGGCATGAGTATGAAAAGCTTTCCGAAGCCTTTCCAAACTTCGCCATGAAAAACATCCGCTCTGTGGAGGATATCTTCCCAGTCTTCCGTGAACTATTCCAAAAAGAAAATACGTAAGGGGGCTAGCGATGAATACCGCAACGACAAACCTTTCGGGGGAAGCCTCGAAAAAACGCAGAGAGAATATGCTGCCAGATGGTCCGGACTGGACGTTTGAACTGCTGGAGCGTTACCACAAAGAAATCAAGCGTGTGGCGGAGCATTATCGTCTCGACACCTATCCTAATCAAATCGAGGTCATCACCTCAGAGCAAATGATGGATGCTTACTCAAGCATCGGTATGCCCATCAACTACAACCACTGGTCGTTTGGTAAAAAGTTCATCCAAACGGAGCAGAACTATAAGCACGGCCAAATGGGGTTGGCTTACGAAATCGTGATCAACTCTAACCCATGTATCGCTTACCTGATGGAAGAGAACACCATCGCCATGCAAGCACTAGTTATTGCTCACGCTTGTTATGGGCACAACTCGTTCTTCAAAGGTAATTACCTGTTCCAAACTTGGACCGACGCCAGTTCGATCATTGATTACCTACTGTTCGCGAAGAACTACATTGCGGAATGTGAAGAGCGTTATGGCGTACATGAAGTTGAACAACTACTCGACTCTTGCCATGCCCTAATGAACTTCGGTGTGGACCGTTACAAGCGACCTGAGAAGATTTCCATCAATGAAGAGAAAGCTCGTCAGGAAGAGCGTGAAGCTTATCTGCAATCGCAAGTGAACGAACTATGGCGAACCGTTCCACAATCGAAAACCAAAGAAGAAGACATCAAAGTGCGCTTCCCGAGCGAACCACAAGAGAACCTGCTCTACTTCTTTGAAAAACACGCGCCACTGCTTGACCCTTGGCAGCGCGAGATTGTGCGTATCGTGCGTAAGGTAAGCCAATACTTCTATCCACAAAAGCAAACTCAAGTCATGAACGAAGGCTGGGCAACCTTCTGGCACTACACCATCCTTAATCACCTTTATGATGAAGGTTTAGTGTCTGAGAAGTTCATCCTCGAGTTTCTGCACAGTCACACTAGTGTGGTTGCACAGCCACCGTATAACAGTCCTTACTTTAGCGGCATTAACCCGTATGCGCTTGGATTCGCGATGTTCCGTGATATCAAACGTATCTGTGAAGAACCAACAGACGAGGACAAAGAGTGGTTCCCTGAGCTTGCAGGCACCGACTGGCTGGAAGCGGTTCACTTTGCCATGCATAACTTCAAAGACGAGAGCTTTATTAGCCAATACTTGTCACCGAAGCTCATGCGTGATTTCAAGTTGTTTGCCATCAATGACGATGATCGTAAAAACTTCATCGAAGTTGCCGCCATTCATGATGAGATGGGGTACCGATGCATTCGTGAAACGCTGGCTGCGCAATATAACTTGGCGAACTTAGAGCCAAATATTCAGGTGTTTAACGTGGATGTCCGCGGTGACCGCTCGTTAACACTTCAATACGTCCCTCATAACCGCATTCCTTTGGATAACAGTTATGAAGAGGTACTTAAGCATGTGTATCGCTTGTGGGGCTTCGATGTGATTTTAGAAGAAGTGAAAGACACTGGACACAGAGAGATTCTCTCAACCTGTCCGAAACGCAACCAGTACGACACCAATATCTAACCGATACAGCTTCCAATCTATCGTAGATACAAAAAGGCTCCTCAATGAGGAGCCTTTCTAATTTGGAAATCAATACCAAGCTTATTGTGCTTGCTTAGCGACAATGGCTCGTACTGATTCTAAATCTTCTGGTGTATCTACACCTGCTGCTGGTGCTTCTTTTGCCACTTCAACATGAATCTTTTCACCGTACCAAAGCACGCGAAGCTGCTCCAGACACTCGATTTGCTCAAGTGCGCTTGGCTGCCAATTCACGTAAGTATTAATGAAACCCGCGCGGTAAGCGTAGATACCGATGTGAAGCATCAATGGATTCGCGATGGTTTTGTCTTGCTTAGCAAAGTTGTCACGATCCCAAGGGATCGTTGCGCGACTAAAGTACATGGCATAACCACGCTCGTCCGCAACCACTTTCACCGCATTCGGGTTGAAGACTTCCTCTTCCGATTCAATCTCAACCGCAAGCGTTGCCATTGGTGCATCGCAACCTGCTAGGTTGTCAGCCACTTGGCGAATAATCGATGGCGGAATCAATGGTTCATCACCCTGAACGTTAACCACAATGTGGTCTGCAGGGATAGCCATTTTTTCTACCACTTCCGCTAGTCGCTCAGTGCCAGATTCGTGGTTTGGCGAGGTCATACAAACCTTGCCACCAAACTGCTCTGCCGCCGCCGATACGCGCTTATCGTCAGTTGCGATAATCACGTCTTCTGCGCCCGCTTGTAAGGCTTGTTCATACACCCATTGGATCATTGGTTTACCACCAATGTCTGCCAACGGCTTACCCGGTAAGCGGCTTGACGCGTAACGTGCAGGAATGACAACCGTAAAAGACATTAGCGTCCCTCGTCCATGCTCATGATTCGTGCTTCTGGCTCAAGCAGAACAGGAATACCCTCTTTGATTGGGTAAGCAAGGCGATCCAGTTTGCAGATCAACTCTTGATTATCTTTATCGTACGTCAGCTTACCTTTGCACACAGGGCAAGCTACAATCTCAAGCAGACGGTGATCCATAAGTCGCTTTAACCTCTTTTATTCGATTTAAAATTCGCTCTGCGTCGTTTGATTCAAACTGAGCAGAAACAGGTAGATACCACCAATTGTCTTGCGCATAACTGTCGCATTTGACGGCATCCTTTTCTGTCATAATCACATTCGCTCCTTGTTGAGCCAATGCTTGTAATTCTTGCTGATCAAAGTCTTGATGATCGGCAAAGCCTTTCGTCACTTTGATATCCGCATTCATTGCGTTAAGTGTATTAAAAAATCGTGGTGGATGCCCAATCCCCGCAAACGCAACGAGATCACGTAATTCACTGACCTCGACTTGTTGTTTTGTCTTCAGGTTTATCGCCTTCGATGGCGCTAAAGACATTGGCATTTCGCCTTGCTGAGCTTGACCGCCATTGGTGATGATAAAGTCGACTTCAGCGAGACGCTCTACCCCTTCACGAAGAGGACCAAGTGGAATAAGGCTTTCATTGCCAAAGCGGCGATTACCATCAACGATAACGAACTCAATATCTCGCTCTAGAGCGTAATGCTGGAGGCCATCGTCAGTAATAATGATATCAACGCCAGTTTCAAGCAATGCTTTCACCGCATTGGCTCGAAGCGGGTCTACAGCGACAGGTGCACCAGTACGACGATAAATCAGCTTCGGCTCGTCACCACAGTGTTTCGCTGGTGTATTGTCATCCAAAACAAGCGGATACTGCGGCGCTTTCGCCCCATAGCCACGAGACACAACGCCTGGTTTGTAACCAAGCTGCTGTAATTGCTCCACCAGCCAAACAACAACTGGTGTTTTACCATTGCCTCCAGCCGTAATGTTACCCACCACGACTACAGGCACTGGCGCTTTGTAAGCTTGTTTTTTACCTGATTGATATTGTTGACGCTTAGATTTACTGATCGCACCAAACAACAAACTCAGTGGCCACAAAAGCGGCCACAGCAGATATTTGAGAGGATGGTTTTCGAACCAGATTTTTTCAACCACAGTTCTTAGGCACCAAACTGGATTCGATGAAGTTGAGCGTATGCGCCATCTTTCTTGGCAATAAGCTCCGCGTGGTTACCACGTTCAACGATAGAGCCTTCATCTACCACTAGAATTTCATCTGCATTCTCGATAGTCGACAGTCGGTGTGCAATCACCAATACCGTCTTGTCTTTTTGCAGTTCATCCAGCGCCGATTGAATAGCACGTTCAGATTCCGTATCCAGAGCTGATGTCGCTTCATCAAGAACCAAAACAGGGGCATCACGCAGAAGTGCACGGGCAATGGCTACGCGTTGACGTTGGCCGCCAGATAGACTCGCGCCATTCTCACCAATCATCGTATCAAGGCCGTCTTCCATCTTGCTGACGAACTCAGTGACGTGAGCAAGTTTAGCGGCACGTTCGATGTCTTCACGTGTGTATTGATCTTCTGTCGCGTAAGCAATGTTGTTTGCAATCGTGTCATTAAACAAATGTACGTTTTGCGATACCAATGCAAACTGCTCGCGCAGGTTCTTAAGCTCGTAGTCACGAATATCGTGGCCATCAAGTGTAATTGAACCACCGCTGACGTCGTAAAAACGGTTGAATAAGTTCGCGATGGTACTCTTACCCGAACCTGAACGACCAACAAGAGCAACCGTCTTGCCTTTTGGAATATCAAAGCTCACGTTCTCAAGTGCCGGTTTCTCTGCACCTTCGTAGGTAAAGCTGACTTCTTTTACTGCAACGTCGCCATTTGCGCGATCTACAGTGAACTTACCTTCGTTCTTCTCTGGCTCTAGGTCTACCAGGGCAAACAAGGTTTGGCTCGCTGCCATACCACGTTGGAACTGTGAGGTTACGCTTGTCAGCGCTTTAAGCGGACGCATCAAACCAAACATTGCTGAGAACACAACGGTAAATGTACCCGGCGTTAACTGTTCTTTGATTGAGTCGATACTTGCTAGGTACAGAACTACAACAATCGCAATAGACGCGATCATTTGAATGATTGGGTTTGCTGCAGCTTGAGCTGTCACCAACTTCATGCTTTGTTGACGCATTTGGTTGCTGACTTTTTCGAAACGCTTGCCTTCGATATCTTGACCACCGTAGCTTAGTACGACTTTGTGACCTTTTAACATTTGCTCAGCAGAAGCCGTCACATGCCCCATCATGGTCTGCATGTTCTTCGAAATCTTACGGAATCGCTTAGAAACGATACCAATGCCCCAAGCCACAACTGGTGCAACAGCAAATAGTACCAGAGAAAGCTGCCAGCTGTTGTAGAACATCAGCACAAGAAGACCGATTATGCTCGCACCTTCACGCACAATGCTGACTAACGCTTGGCTGGTTGCTGCAGAGACCTGTTCCGAATCATAAGTAATACGAGACAGTAAATTACCTGTTTTTTCTTTATCAAAGTAAGAAACTGGCATATGCATGAAGTGATTAAACACCATGCGACGAATTTGCAACACCACGTTGCCGGATACCCAGCTCAAGCAGTAAGTCGAGACAAATCCGCTCACACCACGAATGAACATCATGGCGAAAACAATCAATGGAAGCGTGCGTAGAAAATCCGATTCCGCACTACCAAAACCTTCATCAAGAAGTGGTTTTAGCAAAGAAATCATATAGGTATCTGAAAGTGCATTAATCACTAATGCAATGACGGCAACGATAATGCCTGACTTATAAAGGCGAATAAATTGCCATAGACGCTTAAACGTCTGCCAGGTCGTTTCATCAGTATTTATCGACATAGAAGTGCTTTATTTTCTTACATTAAGACTCTTATTCTACTCCCTTACGCAGCATCTGCCTATACCAAGGCTCAAATGTCTCACTACGTTTAGTTTCAAAGTACCAATTGTCTCGCTCAATAAACACCGATACCTGCCCATGATTTCCCGTATCCAGCCAGTGGGCATTTGCTGCCTGATAAGCCGATAAAACATTTTCAGCAGGCATGCCCCACTGATTACTTTTTGCTAACGAGGCTATCGCCAAGGTTGGAGAGACAGTTTGAACAAATTTTGGATTCGAAGAACTCTTGCTACCATGATGAGGAACCAACATAACATCACTCTCTAGCTTGTTGGGTTCACGCATAAGTATCCACTCACTGACGGCTTCAATATCGCCAGTCAAAAGCAATTTAAAATCCGATTCCTTATCCACAACTCGAACAACACACGAATGAGGATTATAAGCACGGTTTACCTGCTTAGGTGGCCATAGGACTTCAAAATAAAGCGCCTGCCAATACCAGCGTTCACCCGCAATACAAGATTGGTAGTTAGCGTAGTTTTGACTGCTGAATTTCTGCGCTGGCGAAAAGTGCTGCTCTATATACTGCCTACCTCCTGCATGATCCGAATCAGCATGACTGATAATGAACATATCAATGGTGCCAAAACCTCTGCGATGTAATATAGGAGAGATAGCTTGCTGAGCGATGCTCCCTGAGTTCCAAGCTTTGCCTGTGTCGTAAAGCGTCACCTTTCCATGCTTCTCAATTAATACCGCAAGGCCGTGCCCTACATCTAACACGTCCACTCGCCAAGAATTCGTTGTACGCTCATAAAATAGGGCGACACCCGTTACTAGAATGACTAACGTAACGAACGAGCCCCGATTCAAAAAACGTCTCAATAATCCACAGATGGCAACTGCGAGTATCGTTAAGGTCAAAGGCAAACTTACAAAATGCCAACTCCCGACCGCAAACTGTAATGACCATGTCAGTGACAACAACACCCAATCCACCAGTTGCCAAAGCATACCAGCCAACTGAAAAGAAATTGGGGTTACAATCAGCGCTAGGAACATCAAAGGAACGACCAAAAAACCAAACCAAGGAATGAAAACTAGGTTATAAGCGATGGATACCAAACTTGTTCCAGAGAAAAACGCACCGCTGATTGGCACGATAAGCAAAGTAAGCACTAACTGTATTTTTAGTAGTGAACTCAGCTTCGTTTGCCAATTGCCGCGTCGCTGTTGAACCACATTCACGGCTAAAAGCACAGCAACCACGGACAGATAAGACAACCAGAAGCTCATCGTGAATGAAGCAAAAGGTTCGATGAAAAGCTGTATCGAGACTGCGAGCAATAACACTCGCCAAGGGCTCCAATGAACCAACGCCGCTTTAAGTACGAGATAAATGACACAAACCGAGAAAGCACGGGCTGTAGGTAAAGAAAAATCGGCCAACCACGCATAAACGAGCGCTGCCAATAAACCGACAGCGGAAGGAAGGTGAACAAATTTGGGGAATAGAAGCCGAATAACAAAGCCCAAACTCATGCCAAACGCAAACGCCATTCCAATATGCAAACCAGAGATTGAGACCAAATGCAGCAGCCCGCTATCTCGCAGAGACTGCCAATCCTGTTTAGCAAGCAGGGAGCGGTCGCTAAACGCTAATGCACTGATTAAAGGGAAATGGTCAAGTTCAGCAATATGAGTATCAACGGCCGTAATGATTTGCTGTCGAAATGAAGAGTGTGTACGAATCAACCATTTCGCGTCATCAGGTGTGACAGCTCTAGCGGTAATACCCTTACCTATCGCTTGCTTTTCCGCATCAAACCCCGCCTCATTCTTCAAACCCAGAATCGGTTTGATCGTCACCTGAGTAGTGAACTCACTGTTAACGGGCAGTGGGAAAGCGGTTATCAATCGGATTTTCGGTTTAAGAAAAGGTAACAGGTTTTGAGAATTCACCTGATTGATCTGCGCAATTCCTTCATATCCGTGACTTATTTGCGTAAAAGGGCTGTCAACTTTGCCATTTATGGTAATATTCACCCCTGCTCGAAACAGGGCTTGTCTTTGATGCTCCATAACATTGCCGTGGATAATGACAACCATAAAGCCCCAAATTACGCCTATGCTCAATAAGCCACGACGTAATTTGATAATCGAGCCAGTGGCAATTATTCCCAGCAGCAACCATCGCCAATCAGGCATCGTCGGCCACCACGCAGACGATATAACGCTCGCTACAAATAACGCCAAGGTCAAACTTTTTTCTAAGAGAGTCATGTCGTCCTATGCCTAGAAAGCTGATAAAACGCTTCATGCCAGATCATGAAATGATCAAACGCCAAAAAGCACTGAAGGTCTTCGGCAACGTTTTATACAACCCAAACTTGTGGTGTTTAAATCGTCGCTCTGCATCAGGTGCTTTTGCTGTTGGTCTGTTTATGGCGTTTGTTCCGCTTCCGAGCCAGATGATCATGGCGGCGGGTCTCGCCATCATGCTTGGTGTTAACTTGCCTCTATCTGTTGCCCTTGTCTGGATCAGTAACCCAATCACCATGCCGGTGCTGTTCTACTTCGCATACAAACTTGGCGCATTGGTCATGCATGTACCACCACAACCGTTCCACTTTGAGTTGTCGTGGGAATTCATCATGCAGCAAATGAACACCATTGGGCCTCCATTTCTACTAGGCTGCGCAATCTGTGGCGTGGTATCAGCCATCATCGGCTATTTTGGTATACGTGGACTATGGCGTTACTCAGTGGTCAGAAGCTGGCAAAAACGTAAGATACGATAAGTACTTCTTCTTCAATTGGCAGGTTGCAGAACATCGAATGGAGAACAGTTAACGTTCGAAATGAAAGGCGATGTAACTCAAGTATGAAAGCTATCGAGCCACCGCAGAGATAGTTCGATTACAGATAAAAGAAAGGACCGAGATTCGGTCCTTTTTTGTGTCAGTGAGTTACCAGCACTTCGCTAAGTTCTATCCACTACTTTGAACTCAATACCGCCGCTGGGTTAAGCTTCGCTGCACGAGATGCGGGATACCAAGTAGCTAGCAAGCTCAGAACAATCGCTGTAATGGAAACTAAAGCGACATCAGGCCAGTGTAACTGCGATGGCAAGAAGTCGACAAAGTAGATATCCCCCGAAAGAAATTGGTGACCAATCAAAGCTTCTAGCCCTTTGATGATTGGAGTGAGATTTAACGCAACAAGAACACCAACCACACTGCCAGCAAGACTGCCAAATACACCCGAGAACACGCCTTGCCACACAAAGATACGCTTAATCAAACCATCCTTTGCGCCCATAGTACGAAGAATCGCAATCTCGGCAGCACGATCTTTCACCGCCATCATCAGTGTCGACACAATGTTGAAACACGCGACACCTATGACCAAAACCATCACCAAGTACATAATGGTACGAACTAACTGTATATCACGATACAAGAAGCCAAACTGTTGTTGCCAGCTTTTCAGGTAAACATACACATCAATCAGGCTACCCACTTCACGCATAATGGAAGGCGCGTTAAGTACATCATCGGTCTTAAGCGAAATACCCGTGACACCATCACCTAAGCGCGCATAAGCCTGAGCATCTTTCAGCGGCACCAAAGCCAATGAGTGATCGATTTGACCATTGAGTGTTAGGAATCCAGCCACCTTCACGCGAACTCGTTTCGGCGCTTGAACCTTATTGGTACTTCCGGTTTGCGGAATCATCAATGTAATGTAGTCACCCACATCGACGTTAAGTTCATTCGCTACACCACGCCCCAAAATGACTTGCTGTTGGCCCGCATAGAAGTTCTGCCATGCTTTTGGATCAATGAACTCCGACATGCTCGACACCGCTTGTTCAAAAGCAGGATCCACACCACGCACTTCAATCGCCTTAAGCTTACTGCCCTTTTCTGCCAATCCCGTAAATCGAACATAAGGCGCCGTAGCGACGACGTGTTCATGACTCAAGGCTTGGTTCATGGTTTTGGTGTAGTTATGCAGCGGTCCATTCACCCCTTCTAACTCACCGTGCGGAATCACAGAAAGTACTCGCGATTGCAGCTCACGCTCAAAGCCGTTCATAGCGGATAGACCTATAATGATCACCGCAACACCAACCGCAATACCAATAGTGGAAGAGAGAGAAATGAACGACACCATCTTGTTACGCTTTTTCGCGCGACTAAAACGGCCACCGATCATCAATGCTAAAGATGAAAACAAAATTAGCCCTCCGCTGCCGCTGTTTGAGTCGTAAAGCGATCCACCAGCAAACCATCTTGCATGTGCATTTGACGATCCATTTTCGCAGCTAACTCGTTATCGTGGGTCACCACCAAGAAAGCGATGTTTGACTCCTGGTTTAGCTCTCGCATTAAGTCGTAAATCGCCAATGCCGTGTTGTGGTCTAGGTTACCTGTAGGCTCATCAGCCAAAACCAAGTCAGGCTTATTAACCAAAGCACGCGCAATCGCAACACGTTGGCGTTCACCACCAGATAGCTCCGAAGGACGGTGGTCCATGCGGTGTTCTAGGCCAACTTTCTCAAGTAGAGCTTTTGCTTCCTCTTTCGCATCCGCTACTTTTGCGCCACCAATCAACAATGGCATCGCAACGTTTTCAACTGCGGTAAAGTCAGCCAATAGGTGATGGAACTGATAGACAAAACCAAGGTGTTTGTTTCGTAGTGCCGCTTGCTTGTTTGAACTTAACGCAGACAAGTTCTGCCCTAGAAATTCCACTTCACCTTGAGATGCATCATCTAAAGCACCAAGGATGTGAAGCAGCGTACTCTTACCTGAGCCAGATGAGCCAACAATAGAAACCAATTCCCCTTTGTCGATATCAAAACTCACGCCTTTCAACACTTCCGTATCTAACGAGCCTTCTCGGTAGACTTTACGAATATCACGACATTCTAATAGCTTATTCATAGCGAAGTGCCTCAGCAGGTTTAACAGAAGATGCTCGGTAAGACGGGTAAACAGTTGCAGCTAGACTCAGAGCAATCGCCAGCACTACCACTAATAAAATTTGGAATGAATCAATCACGATTGGCAAGTGACCACCAAAGCTAAACAAGGCAACGCCTGCCGCTTCCAGAATGGCATTGAGATTGAGCGATAGAGCAACGCCGACTGCGCCACCAACAATCGCACCAATCACACCACTACTCGCGCCCTGCACCATGAAAATCGCCATCACTTGAGATTGCTTCATGCCTTGAGTTTTGAGAATCGCGACTTCCGATTGCTTCTCCATCACCACCATGATCAACGCAGAAATAATATTAAATGCTGCTACGCCAACAATCAGACCCAGCATCAAGCCCATCATGTTCTTTTCCATTTTTACTGCTTGGAAAAGCTCACCACGCTGCTCACGCCAGTCACTCCATTGCCAACCTTCCGGCATTGGCTTATCTGCAAATTCCGTTACCATGAATGGGTCAGAGAAGAACACACGCCAACCGGATACCGTATCTTTCGGTAAACGCATCAATTTAGAAGCGTCAGTCATGTTGACGATCATAAGCTGACCATCCACATCTGAGCCGGTATTAAAGATACCCGCCACAGTGAAGTTACGTTGACTTGGGATTCGACCTAATGGGGTAAATTGCGTCGCATTGGTCACCATTAAGCGGACTTTATCACCCATCGACACTTTAAGAGAGCGCGCCAAGCTGTGACCAAGGAAAACCTTATATTCACCCGCTTGTAGCGAAGATAAGCGACCTGCGATCAAGTGATTAGAAATAGGGTCACCAAGTTTAGGCTCGATACCAATCAAGTAACCAGCGTTTAACTGCGCGGAACTTTGAATCACCGCTTCACCACGCACAATCGGCTCTGGCTCAGCAATGGTCGACATGTTTTGGATAAATTGGGGCGCAGTCTCGCTAACGGGCGTTTTACCATCGTGCTGAGAAATCACCGCATGAGGAAGTACGCCTAAAATGCGCTCTTTAAGCTGAGCCTCAAAGCCATTCATCACAGACAGCACTGTCACCAAGGCCATCACACCAATCGTGATACCTGCGGTCGACATATAAGAAACGAATCGACTGAATCTATCCCCGGAGCGTCCCCGAAGATACCTCAAGCCAATAAACAAAGAGATAGGATGATACATATAGGACAAACCAACTGGTTTTCTAATAATGGAGCCAAAACTTAGCTAATTAATACTGGTTATCTTACCTTACTCTTACTATGAAGAAGACAAGATAATCGCTAAATTTGTCAACGACATGCAATAAGTCCCCATTTACTGCAAAAAGTTCAGCCATAAAAACAGCTAAACTTGATAACTTACCCTGATTAGCGATAATCACTCCCCTATTCTACTCATTTCTCAATGAAATGAGAGCGCTCGATGGCAGAAAAGGACCGAATTATGACAGAGCAAGAATACTTCACCGTGCACCACAATCTGACGATTAACGTCGAAACGTTAGGGACGGACTTTGCTCTACCAGATGAGGCCACTTTTGTATCTGAAATTCCAGCACCGTTCATCGTCGCAAGTGAGTTCAGTCACTTAGATATGTTAGCGGATAACGCTAGACTGGAACTGCAAAATAAAGAGTTGAAACACGTCATCAGCTTGCTGGATACCCAAAACTCAAAACTCAATTTACTGCTGAGTTTTATGCTGTCTCAGCAAGATGATATCGCACTGCGTTTTCAAACCACGCAATTCGGTGCAAGCCAACTGAGCTATCGCAGCGCTTCTACCGTAGAAAAAGACCAACTGGTTCGAGTGAAACTCTTCTTAGATCATCCTGCCGCAGCGATTTACTGCTACGCTCAGGTTGTAGAGTGCGAACAATCAGAGCAAGGTTATGTGGTTACACTCAAGTACAAACTGCTTCGAGAAGCTGACCAAGATTTATTAATCAAAGCCGCGCTATACCAACAGCAAAAATTACTCCGTCAGCGCTCACTAGAGCGAGAAAACAAATAACCCTCATGCTCCTAAAATAACTATCATGACAAAAGCAACAATTCTTTCCGTCACGAATCCATCTGAGCGTGGCGACAAAAAACAACTTGGCAACCTACCTGGTGCAGCATTGGCAATGGCAATCGCTGAACTAGCCAAACAGCATTCAAGTCACTCTTTGCTTGTTGTGCCAGATCCACAAATCGCACTCAAGCTGCAAGCGGAAATTGAACAGTTTACCGATCAGCCAGTCAGCCTATTTCCAGATTGGGAAACACTGCCTTACGACAACTTTTCTCCGCACCAAGAGATCATCTCAGACCGTATTGCACGCTTATACCAACTGCCGACTCAAAGTAATGGCGTAACGATTGTGCCAGTAAGTACGGTGTTGCAGCGTCAGTCTCCGCGTGATTTCTTATTGCAACACACTTTGATGGTGAAAACGGGCGACCAATTCCCACTAGATAAGCTTCGTGTGCAGCTAGAGAACTCAGGCTACCGTCACGTTGATCAAGTGTTTGGTCCGGGTGAATACGCGAGCCGAGGGTCGATCCTTGACCTGTTCCCAATGGGCAGCTCAGATCCATACCGCATTGATTTCTTCGATGACGAGATCGACACCATCCGTACCTTCGATCCAGAAAACCAGCGTTCGATCGAAGACATTCAGCAAATCCAATTGCTACCAGCGCATGAGTTCCCGACAACCAAAGCGGCAATTGAAGATTTCCGTACTCGCTGGCGTTCTCAATTTGAAGCTCGCCGCGAGCCTGAGTCGATTTACATGCAAGTCACTAAAGGTACTTGGCCAGCAGGTATCGAGTACTGGCAACCACTGTTCTTCGACCATACCGAAACGCTGTTTGACTACCTGCCAGAAGACTCTCAGCTGATCACATACGGTGATATTGAAGCCGCAGTGGATACGTTCTTGAATGACGTAGATTACCGCTACGATCAAAAGAAAATCGATCCGATGCGTCCGTTGTTAGCGCCACATGAATTGTGGTTGAAAAAAGACGAACTATTTACTCACTTCAAACAACTGCCACAGGCGCAGTTGAACTTAGAGAAAATCGTTAAGCGTGCTGGTCGCCAGAATCTCGCAGTTCAATCTCTAGCCGAGCTTGGTGTTCAACAGCAGAACAAAGAGCCGTTAGCGCGTTTACGTCAATTCAGTGAACAATTCACGGGTAAAATCATTTTCTCTGTGGAATCGGAAGGCCGCCGCGAAGCGCTAACAGAGCTGCTGCAAGGCATAAAAGTGCGTCCTGTCGTGCATGGTTCACTCTACCAAGCACTGGATTCTGACGATCGTTTCAGTTTGATCTTAGGTGCAGCAGAACATGGCTTTATTCACGAGGACCTGAACTTCGCCCTGATCTGTGAAAGCGATCTGCTGGGCGATCGTGTGATTCAACGTCGCCGCAAAGACAAGAAAGCGGTAAACAGTGACACCGTTATTCGTCACCTAGCCGAACTTAAGCCGGGTCAGCCTGTTGTGCACATCGATCACGGTATTGGCCGCTACATTGGCCTACAGACTCTTGAAGCGGGCGGCATGAAGACGGAATACGTAACCCTTGAGTATCAAAATGACGCCAAGCTTTACGTTCCCGTCTCTTCATTAAACCTAATCAGCCGCTACTCTGGTGGTGCTGAAGAGAGCGCGCCGCTGCATAAACTGGGTGGTGAAGCATGGGCGAAGGCTCGTCGTAAAGCCGCTGAGAAAGTACGCGACGTCGCGGCAGAGCTACTTGATGTTTACGCTAAGCGTGAATTGAAACCGGGCTACAAGTTTGAGCTGGACCGTGGTCAATACGCCACATTTAAAGCCACCTTCCCGTTTGAAGAAACCGATGATCAGTCAACTGCCATTAATGCGGTTCTATCCGATATGTGCCAAGCAAAAGCCATGGACCGCCTCGTATGTGGTGATGTGGGCTTTGGTAAAACAGAAGTGGCGATGCGCGCTGCGTTTGTTGCCACAGACAATAGTAAGCAGGTCGCGGTATTGGTGCCAACCACCCTACTTGCTCAGCAGCACTTTGAAAACTTCCGTGACCGCTTTGCCAACTTACCAATTCGCGTAGAAGTACTTTCACGTTTTAAATCGGCAAAAGAGCAAAAAGTCATTCTTCAAGACGTCGCCGATGGCAAAGTGGATATTGTCGTAGGTACTCATAAACTACTTTCAAGTGACATCAAATTCAAAGATCTTGGCTTATTGATTGTCGATGAAGAACACCGCTTCGGTGTACGCCAAAAAGAAAAAGTGAAAGCGATGCGTGCTGATGTCGACATCCTAACGCTGACCGCAACCCCTATTCCTCGTACATTGAATATGGCAATGAGTGGCATGCGCGACTTGTCGATCATCGCAACTCCGCCAGCACGCCGTTTGGCAATCAAAACATTTGTGCGTCAACGTGAAGACTCCGTTGTTCGTGAAGCAGCACTGCGTGAAATCATGCGTGGTGGTCAGGTTTACTTCCTGCACAACCAAGTCGAAACCATCGAGAAAACAGCCGAAGATCTGCAAAAGCTCATCCCAGAAGCGCGTGTGACCGTTGCCCACGGCCAGATGCGTGAGCGCGAGCTAGAACGCATCATGAATGACTTCTATCATCAGCGTTTTAACCTTTTGGTGTGTACCACCATCATAGAAACAGGTATCGACGTTCCGACCGCCAACACCATTATCATGGATCGAGCTGATAACCTCGGTCTTGCACAGCTACACCAATTACGTGGCCGCGTTGGTCGTTCACACCATCAAGCTTACGCTTACTTACTGACGCCACATCCAAAAGCCATCACCAAAGATGCGATTAAGCGTCTTGATGCGATCGCTTCGCTGGAAGATCTCGGTGCAGGTTTCACACTGGCCACGCACGATCTTGAGATTCGTGGTGCGGGTGAGCTATTAGGTGACGAACAAAGTGGTCAAATTCAATCTGTTGGCTTTACACTGTATATGGAGATGCTTGAACAAGCGGTTGAAGCATTGAAAGAAGGTAAAGAGCCATCATTGGATGATCTGCTTCGCGAACAAACTGAAATTGAAATGCGTATCCCAGCGCTATTGCCGGATGACTACATTCCAGATGTGAACACACGTCTATCGATGTACAAACGCATTGCAAGCGTGACAGATAACGAAGGTTTGTCTGAACTGAAAGTGGAACTGATTGACCGATTTGGTGTTTTACCAGATGCAACCAAGAACCTCCTATCTGTCTCAGAGTTGAAAATTGGGGCAGGAAGTCTCAAAGCGAAGAAAATTGAGGCGCATGATAAGGGCGGATTCATTGAGTTTTACCCTGATGCTGACATTAATCCAGCGTATTTGGTTAAACTCCTGCAATCACAGCCGCAAAAATTTGCAATGGAAGGTCCAACTAAGTTCAAGTTTAGCGTACCATTGACGGACCGACGTAAACGCATCCAGTTTGTTCAAGACTTACTGAATGATTTTAAAAAGAATTTATTACCAACGAGCTAATAGTCGAATGAGAATACTGATCCCATTATTGCTTCTTTGTGTCTCAATGCCATCTTGGGCTGCGCGTCAATTTGATATTGAAGTAATTATTTTCAAGCGAGCAGTCAACGCTGAAAGTACCAGTGAATCATGGCCAAACGAACTGCCAACTATTGAAATGAGTAACGTCGGCAGCCTACAAAGCGATTCTTACCGCCAGTCAAAAGGCGTCACGCTTCTACCACGTTCTTCTTACCGATTGAACGCGCAAGAAGCTGCGCTGAACAACCACGCAGGCTTTAAAGTGCTAAAACACGTGGCATGGCGTCAAGGTGACCGTGGTAAAGCCAGTGCACCAATCTTCCGTATGGTTGGTGGCCGAGACTTCTCTGGCTCTTACAATGCAGATGGCAGCCCTGTCGGCAGCAGCACATCACTATCAACCGATGGCTACAGTGAAGAGAGCGTGAATGACCCACTGTACGAACTAGACGGTAAGTTACAAATCTATGTTCAGCACTACTTGTTTGCTGAAACAACCATCGATATTCGTGAACCAAGCGTGCGTGAAGTCCACCTAGCGTCACAGCCTTCAGAACAGCTATCTGATGAATTTGGTGAAGTCGATGGCAACGTACAAGTTGGCAACTTAGCGGAAGTCACCCCAACCGTGACCGAAGAGAAGTTTTTGAAGAGCTTCCGAATGGATCAAAAGCGTCGTATGCGCAGTGGCGAAACCCACTACCTAGACAACCCATTGATGGGTATGATCATTCAAGTTCGTCGAGTTCGATAAGAGCCACCTCAACATAAAAGCGCAGCACTGGCTGCGCTTTGTTTTATCTAGAGTCTCACATGGAAGTTGTATCAATTCATGAGTCCAGATTTTGAAATCATCACCCCTCGTTTAGCGCTGCGACTGATTCCTTCAGAACACGCTCACACCTTGCAGCGACTCCTAGTCGAATCCCCCTTCTCTGCATCAATGGCTAGATTGGTGCGATGAAGACGTTACGTTAAAAGATGCTCAAGATTTCTTGTTGGCAACTCGCTTAAATTGGGTCAAAACCGAGGCGTTTGGTTTTGGCGTTTACGAGCGTGAGAGCAACAGTCTCGTAGGCATGGCGGCGGTTAATGAGCTTTACCATACCTTCAATATGGCAAGCATTGGTTATTGGGTTGCCGATCGCTATCAGCGCAAAGGTTATGCACAAGAATCGATTCGCTCACTGGCAGAGTTCTGCTTTGCCAAACTCAATTTAACTCGCGTGGAAATTGTCTGCGATCCAGATAACACCGCCAGTCAGGCATTAATTGAATTCGTTGGCGCACAAAAAGAAGCCATTGCCAGAAACCGTTTTATCTTCCATGGCAAGCCAAAGGATGTAAGCGCTCCATAAAA